>NHDB01000040.1 GCA_002167945.1 Flavobacteriaceae bacterium TMED48
AGTACAGCATTTTCTCATATTTTTCAGGGAGGATATGCTGCGGGGTATTACAGCTATAAATGGGCTGAAGTGTTAGATGCAGATGCCTTTGAATTGTTTTTAGAGAATGGGATTTTTGATTCTAAAATAGCAACTTCTTTTCTAAATAATATCCTCTCCAAAGGGGGGACGATCCACCCGATGTCCTTATATAAAAAATTTAGAGGCAAAGAACCCGACCCTTCAGCCTTACTTCGTAGAGCAGGATTAGCTTGATATCTGACTATATTTTTTTTTAAATTAATTTCCCTTTTTTTTTAAATGCCTATTGGAACCTACATATTTAGTCTTATTTATCTCCTACTCGCTGAAACAGCCTATAGTAAATTTAATGTTTATGGTGATATTTATATCAGTAGTAACAACCAATTGCATATCGCTTTTGATAAAACTTACTTCTATGGAGGTAAAACAATTAAAGATAATACATCAACTCCTGAGGCTGTAGTCTCTTTGGTCCTCAAAGCGAATGGGAGCAACTCAAAAAAAATCCTGTGAAGGTGAAACGGTAAGAATTTATCATACAGCAACAACAAAAAGAGATTGAAGCACTGAAGAAAACCATNACAAAATGAGAGTTACCAATTTCGATACCCCCCTTTAAGCTCATATACTTTTTTAAATCCTAAAGACTCCATAANCGCGGCTGCCTTAGCACTTCGCCCGCCAGCAGCACAGTAAATCAGAANCGGCTGGNCCNTATCCAATTTAGAAATTTGATCATTAAAATCAGGAGCATTAAAATCAATATTTGACGCCTTGTCAATATNACCTTCATCNTATTCTTGAGGGGTGCGAACATCGATTAAGGGGTAATCGTTCTGCATAAGTNCTTTAAAGGTTTCTTTTTCAACAGTTTCAACTACAGGCATTTCTTGTCCACAAGAAACAATTAAGAGCATTATGAGNACCTTTTTCATTTAATAATAGTTTAAGAGATTGAAACCTAAAAATAATAAATTAAAATGTACCACAATATGGGAATACCTTCAACCCAAAAACGAGCAAAAAGAGGTGATTGATTATCATNACTTCTCCAAAGACAAANGCCCAAAATAAAAAAAGTAANCAGACTACTTTTNACAAACGGAGATGAGAATCCAAAACTCAAAANNGCAATNACACCGCCTAAAANCAATAACAAAATCCCAAGAATCTTTACCCTTTTAATCCCTAAGGTTTGGGGTAGAGTTTGCAATGCAGCNNCGTCAACATTNAGATCNCCAATTTCAAAAGGGAGNATGGCAACAAAAATATAAATTCCCTGTACAAGGGCTAATTTGAAAAAAAGNACCGCATCAAAAAGCGCTGCTGAAGCCAGCGGAACNCCTACTGTAAGACACAACCAACTCAATACCACCANATATAATTTCCAGCCTTTCTTGCTTCTCCAGTTGGATANAGTTGATTGAAAGGGAACGGTATANCCGAGTACCAAAAACCCACCCNAAATAGCAAAAGCAGCTACCAAACTGGGCAATAAAAAAATTATGGNCCCACTGATTATAAAAGCAGTAAGTGTTAACAAAGGAATGAGGGCAGGAGAAAAACTCAATTTTTGACTTTTAAANAGGGGNAAAAATTTGATGAAATTGTATGCTGAAAGCGCTGAAAAGAAAATAAATATTAACAATGTATGCTGCGGATCTAGCCCAGCANTAAACAAGCTAATTNTCGCTAAGGNAANTACAGCTAAAGCAACGTGAATACTGGATTTAATATAAAANTTCAGTNATTTTTTTAAAAGGTTTNGCACGTGTAAATATCGAAACTTTAAAGCAGTTGAATAAAATTTTTGAAAAAGTTTTGATTTACAGCAAAAAACGCTGTGAAAANTTAAAGTAGATATTCTATTTTTGGTGTTNAATTGANGACTATGAGAACGGATAAGTTTGTTGCAAGACATATCGGACCCAATGAAGAGGAAATAAAGAAAATGCTTTCTAAAATCAATGCTGATTCCATCGAAGAACTGCTTGAGGAAACACTTCCNCCTAGTATTCGACTCGATGGACCGCTAGACCTAGAAAGAGGAATCAGCGAGTTTGAATTTTCAAAACATATCCAAGCTTTAGGGAGAAAAAACGAGAATTTTAGCAGNTATATTGGTCTGGGTTACCANGCTGCAATTACCCCTGCTGNCATCCAAAGAAATATACTTGAGAACCCNGGTTGGTACACCGCCTACACTCCGTATCAGGCTGAAATAGCCCAAGGACGCTTAGAAGCCCTTTTNAACTTTCAAACGGTGGTTTGTGATTTNACCGGTATGGAGCTTGCTAATGCTTCGCTTCTTGATGAAAGTACAGCAGCAGCTGAAGCCATGACAATGCTCTTTGGTGCACGCACTAGAACCCAGAAAAAGAANGAGGCTTGTCAATTTTTTGTAGACGAAAACATCNTCCCTCAAACACTNTCCTTACTNTACACCAGAGCAACCCCTCTTGGTATCGAATTGGTGGTTGGAAATCCTGAAAACAATGATTTTTCAGACGNTTTTTTTGGAGCCATTTATCAATATCCAGGTAAAAAAGGAAANTTACCCGACCTAAAAAAATGGATGCANAAGGCTCAATCATTTGAAATGACTACCGTTGTAGCTGCTGATATTATGAGTCTTGTCCTCTTAGAAAATCCAGGCTCTTACGGCGCAGATGTAGTAGTGGGTACAACACAACGTTTTGGCATCCCTCTCGGTTATGGCGGACCTCATGCTGCATTTTTTGCAACAAAAAGTAGTTACAAAAGAAATATCCCTGGGCGAATTATTGGNNAAACCAAAGACCTGAACGAAAACCCTGCCTTACGTATGGCATTGCAAACCAGAGAACAACACATCAAAAGGGNNCGTGCTACTTCCAATATTTGTACTGCTCAAGTCCTCNTGGCGGTTATGGCNGGTATGTACGCGGTATATCACGGACCTGAAGGTTTAAAATACATTGCCAACAATATCCATCAAAAGGCCTGTCAGCTCAATGCCAACCTGAACGATTTGGGTGTTATCCAAAAAAACAACNACTTTTTCGATACCTTACAAATTGAAATTGACGCCAATGCAGTAAAAAGAATTGCAGAANCGAAAAAACTCAATTTTTACTACCCCGACGAACACACAGTTTGCATTTCAATAAATGAAACAACTGGTGCAAATGACATTNACGANNTCACAGCAGTTTTTGCTCAANTTNTAAATAAAGAAACGCCTGNGTTNGAAGGTCAAGTGGAGCGACAATTACCAGGAGATCAAGAAAGAAAAAGTGACTNCCTCACGCATTCCATNTTTAANTCCTACCATTCTGAGACAGCATTGATGCGTTATATTAAAAGTTTGGAAAGAAAAGATTTGGCTTTAAATCANTCNATGATCTCTTTGGGATCGTGTACGATGAAGTTGAATGCTGCTGCTGAAATGCTCCCATTGAGTGACCCCAACTGGGGAAGCATACACCCCTTTGTTCCGATAGAACAAGCNAAAGGTTATCACGAAATGCTTGAAAAGCTAACGGATCAATTGAATGTAGTCACTGGTTTTGCCGCGACNTCANTGCAACCCAATTCTGGAGCCCAAGGAGAATATTCTGGTCTCATGGTCATTCGTGCCTACCACGAATCGAGAAANGACAGCCACCGAAACATCTGTCTGATTCCCTCNTCTGCTCATGGNACNAATCCNGCTTCNGCTGTAATGGCAGGAATGAAAGTGGTTGTAACAGGAACAGATGAAAANGGCAATATTGACTGGGATGATCTTCATCAAAAAGCGATGGAATACAAAGACAATCTTGCTGGATTGATGATTACTTATCCAAGTACTCACGGTGTATTTGAAGCAAAGATTAAAGACATTACTGACCTCATTCACCAATGTGGAGGNCANGTTTATATGGACGGTGCCAATATGAATGCTCAAGTAGGCTTAACCAGTCCTGCAGCGATTGGAGCAGACGTCTGTCATTTAAACTTACATAAAACATTTGCCATTCCTCACGGAGGGGGTGGTCCTGGNGTAGGNCCAATCTGTGTCGCTAAACATTTGGCTCCTTTTTTACCNGGCAATCCTGTAATTCCAACCGGAGGCAGCCAAGCGATTACTGCAATTTCAGCAGCACCNTATGGCTCAGCATTGGCNTGCCTAATCTCTTATGCTTATATCAAAATGNTAGGGAAGTTNNGGGCTTCAAAAAGNNACAGAAATTGCCATACTGAATGCCAATTACATCCAAAAGCGTATCGAAGGAGCCTATGATATTCTTTACACAGGGGAAAAAGGAAGAGCTGCTCACGAGCTTATCATTGACTGTCGTCCTTTTAAAGAACATGGAATTGAAGTGACTGATATTGCAAAACGTTTGATGGATTACGGATTTCATGCGCCAACAGTTTCTTTTCCAGTGGCTGGAACCATGATGATTGAACCTACTGAAAGTGAAAATCTAGCTGAGATAGATCGTTTTTGTGATGCGATGATTTCCATTCGTATGGAAATCGCTTCAGANAATTCNGATGATCATGCCTTGCTAAAAAATGCTCCGCATACCTTAGCCATGATCACATCTGACAAATGGGAATTNCCATACTCTAGACAAAAAGCAGCTTTCCCGCTTGAATTTGTCCACGAAAACAAATTCTGGCCCACCGTACGACGTGTTGATGAGGCCTATGGAGACCGTAATTTGGTATGNAGTTGNTCNCCTATAGAATCTTATGTAANTAGCTGATTTACAATAAGTNNATTTAATGACCTTTGAGTTTTNGCGGTTTATTTAACAGTTTAGACTTCGTAGCGTTTTTTTGNATAGTCNGCTGTATGGAACTCAAAAAAGTATTTTTGTTCCAAGCATTATGAACATAAAGATCACAGGTAGCGGAAGTAGTATTCCACAACAAATTCAACCNAATTTGAGTTTTTCAAATAACTNATTTTACGATGCTGAAGGAACCCCTATTTCAAATCCCAACGAAGAGATCATTGAAAAGTTTAAAGCCATNACTGGTATTGAACAACGCCGNTANATTAAGGANAATCAGACCGTTTCGGATATTGCTGTANANGCCGCACAAAATGCNATCGAGGATGCTCAATTGGATGCAGAAACCCTGGATTACATCATAGTNGCNCATAATGTGGGTGACATTGCCTTAAATTCAAATCAGGTTAACACNTTACCTAGTCTTGCTTCTAAAGTCAAAGCAGGTCTTAAAATTAAAAGTCCAAGTTGTGTAGCTTATGACATCTTGTTTGGATGCCCTGGTTGGGTTGAAGGAGTGATTCAAGCCAAAGCATTTATCAAAGCAGGCATGGCAAAAAAATGTTTGGTCGTAGGTGCGGATACCCTATCNAGAGTTTTGGATCAAAGCGATCGAGACTCCATGATTTACGCTGACGGTGCAGGAGCCACAGTAGTAGAAGAAGTAGAGGATGANGGTGGAATTTTATCTCATAAAACAGCANCCTATACTTTTGAGGGTGAGGCAGANTTTATTTTTTACGGCCCTTCAAATTCCAATGGAAAAGGAACCAAATACATCAAAATGCATGGGCGAAAAGTATATGAATTTGCACTGAGNAATGTTCCCGCTGCAATTAAAGAATGTCTTGAAGCTTCNGGANANTCNATAGATGACGTAAAAAAAATCTTTATTCATCAGGCCAATTTAAAAATGGATGATGCCATTATCAAACGTCTATACCNACTCTATAAAAAACCCATGCCAGAAGGGGTATTACCCATGAATATTCAAGAATTTGGNAANAGCTCAGTGGCTACTGTCCCAACCCTTTTTGATTTGATACGAAAAGAAAATTACGGNGGTCATGAANTCCATCAAGGTGACTTAGTCATTTTTGCTTCCGTAGGTGCAGGNATGAACATCAACGCNATTACCTACAGGNTATAACCTATAATTTANAAATCATAAAACAGTTTTTAGTTAAAATTGCTACCTTTGGNAGGGTATGAAAATCCTCTCAAAAATTGGNAAATATTTCCTTATGCTCAANAGTATATTTGGAAAATTCACCAAATGGAAAATCCTTANACAGCTTATTTTAAAAGATATAGANACCCTTATCATAGGGTCGCTNGGGATCGTTTCTTTTATNTCTTTTTTTGTAGGAGGAGTAGTTTCTATACAAACTGCACTCAACCTTGAGAATCCACTACTGCCAAAGNATTTAATAGGCTTTGCGACACGTCAATCTGTNATTTTAGAATTTGCTCCTACCTTTATTTCCATCATCATGGCTGGAAAAGTAGGTTCTTACATCACCTCTAGCATNGGTACCATGNGAGTNACAGAACAAATTGATGCCCTAGAAGTAATGGGAATCAACACTTACAACTACCTTATATTTCCTAAAATTGTCGCCCTTTCACTCTACCCTCTGGTCATTTGNATCTCAATGTTTTTAGGAGTTTTTGGTGGGTATATAGCCTGTGTGTATGGTGGTTTTTCGTCNAGCTCAGAGTTTATTCAAGGNATTCAAATGGATTTTATTCCTTTTCATATTACCTATGCTTTTATCAAAACGGCNTTCTTTTCTTTTGTATTGGCNACCATNCCNTCCTACCACGGTTATTTTATGACTGGNGGAGCTTTGGAAGTAGGAAAAGCAAGTACNGTCTCTTTTGTTTGGACCAGTGTGGTTATCATACTNCTCAATTATTTTATCACCCAAATGCTACTTACCTAGATGATTGAAGTTCAAAATATCACAAAATCATTTGACGGAACCGAAGTCCTCAAGGGNATATCTACCATTTTTGAAAAGGGAAAAACCAATTTAATTATNGGTCAAAGCGGTTCAGGAAAAACAGTTTTTTTAAAATGCTTATTAGGGCTTTTTGAGGCTGATAGCGGAAAAATACTTTTTGAAGGCAAACGGCTGAAAAAAATGAATGTTCAGGAGCGGTCTATTTTACGCCAAGAAATGGGAATGGTTTTTCAAGGCAGTGCCTTGTTTGATTCAATGACAGTTGAAGAAAACATCATGTTCCCCATGCAAATGTTTACTCAGAAAGTTGATGATGAAATTCGGGAAAGAGCCAATTTAGTNATCAAGAGAGTAAANCTNATCAATGCCAACGAAAAATACCCTGANGAAATTTCTGGGGGAATGAAAAAAAGGGTGGCCATCGCNAGGGCAATAGTCATGAATCCCAAATATCTGTTTTGCGATGAACCCAATTCNGGTCTNGACCCGAAAACAGCAATCTTGATCGATAATTTGATCCAAGAAATTACGGAAGAATACAACATCACTACGGTNATNAATACCCATGACATGAATTCAGTGATGGAAATNGGAAAAAAAATTATCTTTTTGAAAAACGGACATAAAGCCTGGGAGGGTTCTAAGGAGGAAATTTTCAACACCGACAATGAAGCGGTAACTAATTTTGTATACTCCTCCGATTTATTTAAAAAAGTCCGTGAAGTTTATCTTAAAGATTATACTTCAGGAGCGACTGATACTACCTCAGCATGAGGACTAAAAAGATAAATTCTACCTGAGCCTAGCTCCCTACATTCAAAGCGAGTTCTTCGCTTTTTGATTTTTACAAATTTTCTGCCGTTCTCTAACTCAAACTGCTGTCCATCCTTAAGCTCAAAAATGGGACAAGTTGAGGATGGAGGATCGTGTTTTTTTAATGCCATGACCAAAGTAAAATCTCTATCTGTACTTGCCTTGGGATTGATCATATGAGAAGCTAATAATGTACACAAGGGTTCGGGAAAGATTTTGGGATTTAAAAATGGAAGTAGTGTCTCTCTATAGGCATTCTTCCATTCTTTACCGTGAGGTTTTATTCGGTATTGAACCGATTGAGAAACCCTAAAATGAGCCAGTTCATGCAAAAGGGTGATCAAAAAACGATAAGGATTGGAANTGGTATTTAAGGTTATAAGGNAACTNCCGTTTNCATTTTTTCTAAAATCTCCATGTTTAGTTTGTCTCTTTTTGGTGATTTTTATGGAAACCTTTGAAGTATTTAAAAGTTGCTCTACTTGATTTTTAGCTTGTTCAGGGACAAGAGATAAAACTTGGTCCATACGTAATCAAGGAGTTGAAGAAGATACTGAAAGAATTTTACCGTTAAAAAACTGCTGACCTTCTAAAGCAAATTTTAAAATATAGCGAGCCATTTCATCTGCTGANACTGGTGCCTTTAATCCAGGAAATGCTTGTGCCAACATTTCAGTTTGAACGGCACCCAGNGCTAAAGCNTTAAAAGCAGGACCGGNTGTCTTGTATTCNTCNGCAAGCAATTCGGTCAAAGTATTAACTGCTCCTTTGCTNCTACTNTATGCTGCCAATCCGGGGAACTTTGAGCTACCATCTACTCCTCCCATACTACTGATGTTCAACACTTGTCCTTTTGAATTTATCAGGGGCANAAGCATCCGTGTAAGCGANGCCAAACCAAAAACATTAATTCGATAAATTGATTCAAAAACGGCAGTTGTAGTTTCACTAAAAGGTTTGTTATCAAGNGNTCCAGCATTATTGATCAGCGCATCTATTTGAACGCCCTGCTGTTTTAGCTTATTTNCAAAATCAGCCACAGCATGTTCATCAGATAAATCAATGGCATANGGATAGAGTAAATCGCTTTTTTTTAAGGGTTTGATATTACGCGAAAGTGCGTAAACACAATGGCCCGCTTGAGTTGCTTGCTGAACCATTGCAAAACCAATTCCACGACTTGCTCCTGTTATAACGAGTGTTTTTGACATGNTTTAAAGGTAATGAATCTAANAGAACTCAGCTTAAGCAGCAGTCAAGCTTATATCTAAATACTGTATTTTTTATAAAATTCTTTCCAGTTTTCCTACACCACCATAGTTAGCGGATTCTCTACAAACGTTCTAAGTGTCTGTAAAAACTGAGCGCCTGTCGCACCGTCTACCACTCTGTGATCACAAGCAAGGGTCAATTTCATCGTATTCCCAACCACAATTTGTCCTTCTTTGACAAGGGGTTTTTGAACAATCGCTCCTACAGATAAAATTGCTCCGTTGGGTTGGTTGATAATCGAAGTGAACTCTTGAATACCAAACATCCCTAAATTAGAAATGGTAAAAGTGCTCCCGTCCATTTCATCAGGAGTTAATTTTTTATCTCTTGCACGAACAGCATAATCTTTTACTGCAGCTCCTATTTGTGGCAAGGTCTGCTCGTCTGTAAACTTAACCACAGGAACAACCAATCCGTCTTCTACCGCAACAG
The DNA here is from genome assembly GCA_002167945.1 of Flavobacteriaceae bacterium TMED48. Taxonomy (GTDB): domain Bacteria; phylum Bacteroidota; class Bacteroidia; order Flavobacteriales; family Flavobacteriaceae; genus MS024-2A. The sequence continues at coordinate 9,275 of NHDB01000040.1, forward strand.
CTACCCCAACATGCACATGATGATGTTGAGTAATTTGATGGTCTTCCCATTTTGCATTGACTTGTGGATGCTGTTTTAATGCTAAGGCTACAGCTTTTACTACGATATCGTTAAATGATATTTTAGTATCGGGTATAGTGTTGTATTGAGTACGGAAAGCAATGGCATTATCCATGTCAAACTCTACACCCAAGTAATAATGAGGTGCAGTAAATTTTGACGCTGACAATCGCTTTGCAATTGTTTTGCGCATTTGGGAGTTCGCTATCTCTGTAACCGACTCTGTTCCANTTGGAGTAAANGCTTGAACCCCACCTCCTGCTTGAGGTTGGTAGTTGTCGATATCTCTTTTGATGATTCTTCCATGATCTCCCGTTCCTTGAACNCTTGAAAGGTCAACACCTTTCTCACTAGCTAATTTTTTNGCCAATGGGGAAGCAACAATTCTCCCATTAGAAGAAGTTTTTACAACTGGTGGANCTGCTTGAGGAGCAGCCTTAACCTCAGCNACAACTTCTGGTTTTGCTNGANCAGGGGTTGGNTCANNTNNAGGCTTTTCTNTNACAGCAGCGGGCTGGGANTGNGCAGCCAAAACACCANTTATATCNGTGCCTTTTTCACCAATNATNGCAAGTACNCTATCTACTGGGGCAGATTCACCCTCGTTTAANCCNATATGNAATAAGGTTCCTTGATGAAAGGACTCAAATTCCATNGTCGCCTTATCCGTTTCTATTTCTGCNAGTATATCTCCCTCGTTAACCGTATCTCCTACTTTTTTATTCCATTTNGCGACTGTTCCCTCTTCCATAGTNTCNCTTAANCGAGGCATATTGATTANTTCAATTCCCTCTGGGATAGCTGCGGGTGCAGCTACAGTTTCATCTTGTGANGNACTAGCTGCTTCCTCAACTTGTTCTTCAGCTTTTGGAGCTTCTNCAGAGGAAAGTAAGCTAGAGATGTCTTCTCCCTTTTCACCGATGATGGCTAATANGGTNTCTACTGGGGCTGTCCCACCTTCTTGGATTCCTATATGGAGTAATTCTCCTTCATTAAAGGATTCAAATTCCATGGTGGCTTTATCCGTTTCAATTTCAGCGAGTATATCACCCTCATTTATCGTGTCTCCAACTTTTTTAAACCATTTTGCCACAGTACCTTCTTCCATGGTATCGCTTAATCTCGGCATGTTTATGATCTCAGCCATCTCCTATAATTTGTGTTTGATAAAAGGGTAATCTTCTTGTTCGTAAACTGCATCATACATCACATTCAAATCAGGATATGGTGATGTTTCAGCAAACTNTTCACACTCNGCTACGCGCTCNTTAACANATTTNTCTACNGTATCCAATTGTTTTTGAGTNNCGTATTTTTTAGATAAAATCAACTCTTTTACCTGGGTAATGGGGTCTATTTTNCGATATTCTTCTACTTCGTCTTTNGTTCTGTAATGTTGTGCATCAGACATCGAATGTCCTCTATATCGATAGGTTTTCATCTCTATAAAAGAAGGTCCTCCGCCAGAGCGTGCNAATTGGATTGCTTTATCCATAGTCTTAGCAACTGCTACTGGATCCATACCGTCGCAAGGTTCGCAAGGCATATCATACCCCAGTCCTAATTTCCAAATTTCTACATGTGAAGCTGTCCGGGCTACCGANGTTCCCATAGCATAGCCGTTATTTTCAACTACAAAGACAACAGGAAGCTGCCAAAGGGTNGCTANATTAAGGGTTTCGTGGAGCGATCCTTGACGTACAGCACCNTCACCCATAAAGCAAAGTGTTACATTGTCTCTNTCAAAATACTTATCTCCAAAAGCCATTCCAGCTCCTAGAGGAATTTGACCCCCTACGATACCGTGACCTCCGTGAAACTTATGCTCCTTAGAAAAAATATGCATGGAACCCCCTAAACCTTGAGAAGTACCCGTAGCTTTTCCAAAGAGTTCAGCCATGACTCGTTTAGGATCAACTCCCATTCCTATTGGCTGAACGTGATTTCTATAGGCTGTAATCATTCGGTCTTTACCAATTTCCATNGCGTGGAGTGAACCTGCTAATACGGCCTCTTGACCNTTGTATAANTGTAAAAAACCGCGAACCTTTTGTTGNATATANACGGCTGCNAGTTTATCTTCAAACTTTCTCCAGAAGAGCATATTTTCGTACCAATCTAGATAAGTTTGTTTTGTTATTTTCTTCATAAAATCCTAATAAGTAAANCCAAATGGTGATTGCAAAATTACTGATTTCTATTTTTAGGGGGAAATATTCAGCCTAATTTATTCANATAGTAANTTGGGTTATTTTAAGGCGACATCAGTAGTCGATTGTGGAACGGGATTATCTAAATCTAGAGCCAGGGAAAAACGAATNGTGTTTTCCAAAGGATTGCGAACATTGGAAGTNGAAAACAANTAGGAAATATCGATATNCATAAAGTTGAGATCAAANCCAGCGCCTAAAGTAAAGTAGCGTCTTGAGCCTTTGTCTTGGCTTTCATTGAAATAACCGGTTCTNAAAGAAAAAACATCTTGAAATAAATACTCCAATCCAAAGGCCATGGTNATTTCACTGAGCTCNTCAGACAATCCGCCTGGGGCATCGCTAAATGAAGTAAAAATTCCACGNAGAAAATCAATGTCTGGCTGGCGATAACCAATAAATACACCCTCATCATCAGTCACCGCTACGGGNGTAGGGACTAATAATTTATTAAACTCTGTATAAANACCNAAGCTGTTTTGATCGTCAAATANTANATCCAAGCCNAATCCCATTTTAAAATTGGTAGGAATAAAGCTCTTTTGCCCTCCGACATCATAATTCAATCTAGGACCAATATTTGAAATATTAACNCCACTGCGAAAAATGGCATTGTTGTCCCCCATCTCAAAAGTNCTGCTTTCATAATANCCNGCAATGTCTATTCCTAAACTGTTCGCTGATGAATTGTCGGCATCTGAAGCGATCCTCAAGTCTGATCGAATATAGCGCCCTCCTACGGCCATTGAAAATTGCTCGCTGAGCTTTAAAGCGTATGATAANTCTAATGTCAGCTCNGAAGGNCGTTCTTGACCTTGATCCACTATAGTCCCTCCGATAAATTCATTAAATTGAATATCCCCTAGACTAAAGTATTTTAAACTCGTTGCCCAAGAACTCCGCTCAGATATCTTGTTGTAATAAGTAAGATTNCCTAAAAATATATCATCAACTAATTTACTTAGGTANGGAGTATAACTAATTCCTATTCCCTTTTCTGAGGAGGCGAAAGCGTATTTTGCTGGATTCCATTGTTGTGAATAGGCATCTGCAGGAGTTGCCACNCCCAANTCACCCATTCCGGCTGACCGCGCATCAGGAGTAATCAATAAAAANGGAACACCNGTGGTAATAACACGATTGGAATTTTGCCCAAAACTGTANNTAGACAACAGGGCANANAATGAAATTAGTATGATATGAATTTGCTTCACAGAAATTCGATGTTGTGATTTTATAACGCAGGGAAATAAAAATTCTTATTTGATTTAAAACTTTTTTCAGCTACTGTAATTCTTACAACAATAATTTACCAATACTGACGTTGAATAGCTAAACGAATTTAATTGAAACGCATTTGTTTTAAAGAAAACGATTATTTGTATATTGCATAATGTTTTGAAAATAACATCGAACTATATGAAATTGAGTCAATTCAAACAATTTTTAATNCCCTGTGTNGGACTTTTACTAATCGNATCGTGCGGAGGAAACAATGCTTCAAGAGCAACAGGATGGGATATTAACTCAAAAAGTGGAGGATTTCAATTCAATGTTGAATTTGAAGATCAAGAAACCGGTCCAGGACTTGTTTTTATTGAGGGAGGAACATTCACCAAAGGACAGGTTCAAGANGATGTCATGCACGATTGGAACAATACACCAAATAAGCAGCATGTCATGTCCTTTTACATAGATGAAACAGANNTAACNAACCTCATGTANTTGGAATANCTAGATTGGTTGGAATACGTCTTNCCNACTAGTGAACCCAGATACNGACAAATTTATGANGGNGCNCTNCCCGACACNNTNGTTTGGAGAAANCAATTNGGCTNTGTNGAAGAACTCACTACAAANTATTTACGNCANCCNGCTTACGCAGAATANCCTGTTGTAGGNGTCAATTGGCTGCAAGCAGTCCAATATGCGGAGTGGAGAACAGATCGTGTAAACGAATACATACTTGAACGTGAAGCATATGTCCAAAAAGATGTACGCTACACCGAAGTTGGAACCAACAGTACTTTTAACACTGATGTTTATCTCAAACGTCCTGAGACAGTTTACGGTGGTAAAATGGACAGTATAGGTGGTAAAAATGCAGAGGAGAAAAAAGGAGACTCCATTGTTAAGGTGTATGCCGGAGTAGAAAAGGGAATTTTACTTCCCTCCTACAGACTCCCCACCGAAACCGAATGGGAATATGCTGCCCTTGCCTTGGTTGGTGATAGAGAATACAATACGTACAGAGGTAAAAAGAAATATCCTTGGTCTGGTGAATACACTCGTTCTAGTGACCGAAGAACAGAAGGTGACCAGCTTGCCAATTTTAAACTCAGTAAAGGGGATTACGGTGGAATTGCTGGATGGTCAGATGACGGTGCAGATATAACCATCCAAGTAAAGCAATACCCTCCTAACGATTTCGGTNTTTACGATATGGCAGGTAATGTTGCTGAATGGGTCTCTGATGTGTANAGNCCTATCGTAGACGACCANGCAAATGACTTTAATTATTACCGTGGGAATGTGTATCTTAAAAATGTAATCGGAGAGGACGGCAAGGCNATCACAATTTCTCCTGATGAATTGGTATTTGATACACTACCCAATGGGAAAGTACTGCTCAAAAAATTACCCGGTGATTTAGCTCAANCACCGATAGACGAAGAAGAAACCTTCCTCAGACAAAATTTTTCAGAAAGTGACAATCGCAACTTCAGAGACGGTGATGTAGAATCATCTAGNAGTTATGCTTCAGGACAACCTGAACNAACTGATGGGGAAGCAAAACCAGAAACTTCTTTGATGTATGANGCTCCTCAGCCTCCCAGAGTAACTNTCAACGATGATGGTGAAGCTGTAAGAGAAGTTGATGCCTCCAACAAAAGAACTACTTTGATTACTGATGAAGTTAGAGTCTACAAAGGAGGTTCTTGGAAAGACAGAGCGTATTGGTTAGATCCTGCACAGCGCAGATACCTCCCACAATACATCGCTACGGATTACATTGGTTTCCGTTGTGCCATGTCGAGATTAGGCTCCAAGAGCAAGGTCAAAAAGACAGCCCGCCACAAAAGACGCGGATAACAATATTTAAAAGCATCTTAGCATTAAGGTGCTTTTTTTTTAGCATGAATACAGCTTCTCTTTACGACATCTTTTTAAACTCTAAAGGAGTTAGTACAGATACCAGAACATTAGGAAAAGAAGCTCTTTTTTTTGCATTAAGCGGGCCCAATTTTAATGGAAATCTATTTGCAAAAGAAGCTCTTGAAAAAGGGGCAATGGCGGTCGTCATGGACGACTCTAAATCAAATATTGACGATGATCGTGTAATTGTAGTTGAAAATTCACTTAAAGCCTTACAAAAGCTAGCTACACATCATAGAGAGCAATTGAATACAAAATTAATTGCATTGACAGGCAGCAACGGTAAGACAACCACTAAGGAATTGATACGTGGGGTTTTATCAACAAAATATAAGGTATTAGCAACGGAAGGGAACCTCAACAATCATATAGGGGTTCCGCTAACCTTATTACAACTGAAGGAGGATCATGAAATTGGGGTCATTGAGATGGGTGCAAACCACCCTGGAGAAATCGCTGCTCTTGCTGAGATCACTAAGCCCAATTGGGGCTATATAACAAATTTTGGAAAAGCACATCTAGAAGGCTTTGGAAGTCTTGAAGGGGTTGTTCAAGCCAAGTCCGAGCTGTATAACTATCTCAGGCAAAACAATCAGCAAATTCTAATTAACGGAGATGATGCTAAGCAGCTTAAACAAAGTCAAGGAGCCAAGGTATCTTCTTTTGGAAATACAGCAAAAGCTGATTTTATTTGGAAAGCCTTAGATACTATTAATGGCTATGTGAGTATTAAATTTCAAGATCAACTAATCCAGTCAAAACTTTACGGCAGTTACAATGCTAGTAATCTTGCTGCTGCTCTATCCATTGGTGAAATCTTTAGTATACCAATAGCTAAAGGTAAAAAAGCAGTATCAAATTATCATTCGACTAACAATCGCTCTCAATTGCTCTCAATTAACAAAACCGAATACGTCTTGGATGCTTATAATGCAAATCCAACGAGCATGTTGGCCGCTCTTTCAGCCTTCGCCAAAAAGCCAAAGGNTAGCAAGGTGGTGATTTTGGGAGACATGAAAGAATTGGGTTCAACTGCTCTAGTGGAACATGAGGAAATCGCTACGCAATGCCTAAACTATAATTTTGAAAAAATCATACTCATTGGAGAACAATTTTATTCTACATCTATTGAAAATGAGCGAATTATAAAATTTAATGATCTGAATACGTTCACGAAAACCTTTGATCAGTCGAATTGGAACTTTAATGAAGTACTTATTAAGGGGTCTCGAGCATTGCAACTTGAACGTTTAATTCCCTTTTTTAAATCACTATAAAGACTAATGAAGAAATTACCTCTACTTTTAATGATACTTATTTTTTTTAACTGTCAAAATGAGGACGAGCGCTGTGGACAGATTATTCAAAAAGTAACTCAAAACGCTGTCTACTATTTTGTACTTCAAACAGATGAAAACATTAGCTCTTACGGAGATCAGAATCTTCCATCAATCCCAGACGATGGTGTTCGCCAAGGAAGTGTATCCAAGGAAGTTTATGAGTCCTTTGAAGTGGGTGACGAATACTGTGCCGAAATCTAAGAATCTTCTATCCCTGCACCTTTAATTATTTGCTCGACAATTTCAGGGTTGAGCAAGGTTGATGTATCTCCTAGATTTGAGATGTCTTTACTCGCAACTTTCCTTAAAATTCTTCTCATAATCTTACCCGAACGGGTCTTTGGTAAACCGGGAACAATCTGAACTTCATCTGGTTTAGCAATCGGACCGATGATTTTTCGAACGGTATCTTTTATCTCCTGAATAAGTCCTTCTTCTGTTCGTCCTTCCATATCGCAGATGGCATAAGCATAAATTCCTTGTCCTTTAATCTCGTGAGGAAATCCAACAACTGCGGACTCTATAACTTTTGGATGTTCGTTGATGGCGTTTTCAACTTCAGCCGTACCCATACGGTGACCTGAAACATTGATTACATCATCGACCCTTCCTAAAATTCTCAAATAGCCATCGTGATCTCGTTTGGCTCCATCGCCCGTAAAGTAGAGTCCTTTGTAAGCTGAAAAGTAGGTTTCTTTACAGCGTTTGTGATCACCATAAGTAGTCCTTAACATGGAAGGCCATGGAAATTTGATACAAAGGTTACCCTCAACATTATTCCCCTTGAGCTCATTCCCCTCTGCATCGACTATGATGGGCTGTATCCCAGGTAATGGAAGTGAAGCGTGGGCAGGTTTATTCGGTGTAATTCCTGCTAAAGGAGAAATCATGATTCCACCAGTTTCCGTTTGCCACCAGGTATCTACTAAAGGACATTTTCCCTTTCCAATATGATCGTGATACCAGTGCCAAGCTTCTTCATTGATAGGTTCTCCAACAGAGCCAATAACTTTTAAAGAGTCAAGCGAATAGGGTTCTAAAGGTTCAAGACCATGAGCTTGCAAGGCTCGAATAGCAGTAGGAGCTGTATAAAATTGATTGACATTGTATTTATCCACAATCTCCCAAAATCGATCGGCATTTGGGTAAGTCGGTACTCCTTCAAACATCAGTGTAGTTGCTCCAGCTAAAAGTGGGCCGTACACAATGTAAGAATGTCCTGTAATCCATCCTACGTCAGCAGTACACCAATAAACATCGTCTTGCTCGTATTGAAAAACGTTTGAAAACGAATAATGTGTATAGACCATATAACCTGCTGTGGTGTGAACGACTCCCTTCGGTTTACCTGTTGATCCTGAAGTGTAAAGAATGAATAGCAAGTCCTCTGCATCAAGGCTAGCTGCGGTATGCTCCTTTGGTTCATTTTGAATCACTTCGTGCCACCAAAGATCTCGACCAGTTTTCATGGTCACGGCTGCCTTGGTACGTTCATAAACAATTACCTTTTCTACACAACTGGTATTTTCCAGTGCCGCATCAACTACTGATTTTACTGCTATATTTTTTGCACCTCTAAAGTTACCATCTGAGGTCAAAACCATTTTGGCTTCACAATCGTTAATACGATCTGCCAAAGCATTGGAAGAAAACCCAGCAAAAACAACCGAGTGCACTGCACCTACCCTTGCACACGCAAGCATGGCTATAGCAGCTTCTGGGATCATGGGCATATAAATGATTACTCGGTCTCCTTTTTGAATTCCTTGGCTTTCAAGGGCGTTAGAAAACTGGCAAGTGAGTTCAAATAGTTCTTTATAGCTGATTCTTCGTTCAGCCTCAGTAGGATCATTTGGCTCCCAAATGATTGCAGTTTTATCTCCGTGAGTAAATAAATGACGTTCAAAAATATTTTCTGTAATATTTAACTGGGCATTTTCAAACCATTTGATGTCAGGACCTTCAAAATCCCATGAAAGTACTTTATCCCATGGTTTTTTCCAATGAAAATCATTGGCTATCCTGCTCCAAAACTGTTCCGGTTGATGCACGCTTTTCTGGTATTCGTGAAAATAACCCGAAAGTGATTGAATTTTTTGACTCATTTTATATTCAAATTTTGGTTTAATGTATAGCTGCTCCCGTATTTTCTGCCCCTCTAGGTGTTCGGATCCGTTCTGTCAATTCTAGGACTTCTTGAGGAGGTGGACTTGTCATTCTAGATACAACTAAAGCAACAGCGAAATTCAACAACATACCTAGTGTTCCTATTCCTTCAGGTGAAATTCCCCACCAAAAGTTCTCTGGAAGGCCAGGTCCTCCCAATTGAGGTTTAAAATAAACAATATAGGTAGCTGTAAAAAGAATTCCTACTATCATTCCGCTTAGTGCACCTTGTCTGTTCATTCGCTTATCGAATATACCTAAAATTATAGCTGGAAAAAAGGACGAAGCAGCCAATCCAAAAGCTAGGGCTACGACTTGGGCTACAAAGCCCGGTGGATTCATCCCAGCAAGACCAGCTGCAACTACAGCCACAGCAATTGCAATTCTTGCAGCGTACAATTCCCCTTTTTCACTTATGTCTGGTCTCAAATAGTTTTTTAATAAATCATGTGAAATGGAAGTTGATATCACTAAGAGTAAACCTGCTGCAGTAGAAAGTGCAGCGGCTAAACCACCTGCTACCACCAATCCAATGACCCAAGCAGGTAGATTTGCAATTTCTGGATTTGCCAATACTATGATATCCTGATCTACGGTGAGTTCATTAACTACTGGATCGGCAACATATTGTATGGTTCCATCTTGATTTTTGTCATCAAAAGAAAGTAAGCCTGTACTTTCCCAATTGGTAAACCACTCTGGCACTTCTTCGTAAGAAGCATTCGATAAAGTGTTGAATATATTGGTTCGAGCAAAGACTGCTACAGCTGGGGCTGTAGTGTAGAGTATTGCTATAAACAACAATGCCCATCCTGCAGAAATACGCGCGTCTTTTACTCTGGGTACTGTGAAAAACCGTACAATAACATGAGGCAAACCTGCTGTTCCAAACATCAGTGCTCCTGTGATAAAAAACATATTGACCAAATTATTTTGATCAACACTAGTGTAGGAATCAAAGCCTAAATCAACTGAAAGTTGGTTGAGCTTTTCGAGTAAGAAAACCCCATCAGGTCCACGCGAACCAAAACCCAGTTGAGGAATTGGATTACCTGTCATCTGAAGGGATATAAAAATAGCAGGAACTGTAAACGCAAAAATAAGCACGCAAAACTGAGCTACTTGGGTGTAGGTAATTCCTTTCATCCCACCCAAAACGGCGTAGAAAAAAACTATTCCTATTCCAATGAGCACTCCCGTGTCAAAAGGTACATTTAGAAAACGGGCAAAAGCCACACCTACACCTTTCATCTGTCCTACCACATAGGTGAAGGATACAAATAAAGCACAGATCAAAGCTATCAGTCTTGCATTTTTTGAATAATAACGCTCCCCGATAAAGTCAGGTACGGTAAATTTTCCAAACTTTCTGAGATATGGAGCNAATAATAGAGCTAGCAACACATAACCTCCTGTCCAGCCCATTANATACTGCCCTCCAGAAAACCCCATAAATGCAATNAATCCAGTCATGGATAAAAAGGAGGCNGCAGACATCCAGTCGGCAGCGGTNGCCATTCCGTTGGCNATAGGGCTTACTCCGCCACCAGCNACATAGAATTCTTTGGTTGATCCTGCCCGNGAGATNATTGCAATAATTATGTATAAAAGGAAGGTNACACCAACCAANAGGTAAGTCCAAATCTGTGCNCTCATAAATTTAGTTTTTAAATCTCATCAACATCAAACTTTTTATCTAATCGATTCATCAGATAAACATACACAAATATCAAAATGACAAAGGTGTATATAGAGCCTTGGTGTGCAAACCAAAAACCAAGAGGAAAACCTCCTATTTGAAATTGATTGAGTGTTTCTGCTAAGACAATTCCAAAAAGAAACGAAACTGTAAACCATATTAACAAAAGTATGACGAGGTATTTTAAGTTTGTATTCCAATAAAGTTTAGCGTTTTTAGCTGCCATTTTATTTAGTTTGAATAGCAAAAGATAAAGAAGTTCAACCTCATTTGCTAAAAAAAGAAGAAATTATTGTTTGCTTACTAAACACGGTAAATCAGTCCTCATAAGGAATGTTTGACCGAAAAGAACGATTGATCCAATCATAAGTGTACTTTTTAAACAAATCAGACCTCATGGAAGAAGATAAATGAGTAGTTAATGACATTGCGTCAATTGCGTAATCTATCGATAAACTGGCTCCAGTCTTACTTTTAAAATACAGCTTAAAAAGCAAGTCCTTTTTCTGATTTTTGAACTGCTGTGCCAAATCAAACACATCCGCCGTAATACCCCTGAGCAATAAAGAGGATTCAAGATGGTAATATTCGGTATCATTGGATGTTTGGAAAGGCATTTCCGTAAGATAATTGAGCTCTAATTGCTGCTGTTGAGCTACTATTTGAGCTGTAGTAAATATCGTGAATAGAAAGAGTTTAAATAGATTCATAGTTAATTTTAGCTGTACTGAGTTAATTGGGCTCTAATTTAAGAAAATAAAAACTATGGAAAAAGTGGGTGTTATAGGATTCGAACCTATGACCTCTACCCTGTCAAGGTAGCGCTCTAAACCAACTGAGCTAAACACCCGATTTCAATTTTTGAGATTTAATTTTAGTTTATAAAATCAAATTTAGGATCCAAAGATATTACTTTTTAGTCAATCAATATCTGAACTTATATGATTCTATGTGGGCACCTTTTTACAATCAACTATTGCAAAGCAGTTACTCAATTTTATAAGGCTTTAATGCTTTTTAAAGACCTCCTACTATCAAATTCTTTTTTTGGACACAAAAACGCATTGGTCTTAAAATTCGTATATTAAGTACAACTCAAATCTAATCAATATGAAAAATTACGTATTACCTTCCTCTATTATTATTGCCACGTTAATTTATGTTCTTGGGAACAGATATGAAATCGGTATTAATGAATATGTTATCGATAAAATGACAGGGACAGTTTATAGACATCAAAATAACAGAACTACAGTTTATTATTTGAATCCAACTGAATACTTTTAGCCTTTGACTACAAAAATAAAAAATATGCTTCAAGAAAGCCGATCTGAAGTCAAGACGAATGAGTTGTTTGTGCCAATAGAGTAAAAACCTAAACTTGATTTATCCTTTTTTTTGGAAATTTAAATAAAAATGCTCCAGAAAATAGAGAGATATGATTTTAAGATCAAATTATTGATTATTTAACAAAAGTGAGTTTTTTAATTATAACAATGAAGAAAAAACATTGTTTTTGATATATTTTTGAATTGTAATTAAAGGAATAGCATTATTAGTTCATTTAATTCAAATTTTTTGTTTTTAGTTTAAGTTAAGTTACCGTTCAGTCTTTACAACTGGACGGTTTTTTTACTATTTACGTTTCCATATTTGAGTACGCCCCAAAAGAGAAAACCCTAAAAACCCACGAACTTTGAGTGTATTATCATCTTGAAATCCAATATAGCAATCGTACACTTTACCTGATTTTGGATCCAGTATGGTACCGTCTTCCCAAGTATCATCTTCAAGTTCTAAATCTTTGATAATTACCATACCCTCTATCGGCTGATTCTTATTCTTCCCTTTACAATTGACACATTTTTTACCGTAATCTTCTGGCAAAAGGAGTTTGGTGATTTTCCCGTACAGTTTACCGTTTTCTTTGTAAATAAGTACTTCAGATTTTTTTCTTCCTGTTTCGTCGTCTTGAGTGATCCAGGTTCCTTCTATGGCATTTGTTTGAGTTGTAAGACTCATGACAAACAAAATTAAGGTGTTGAGTAAAATCATATGCTTTAAAATTAGTTTTTATAAATTTAAAGAATCTATAACTATATTCGTGTACATCTTAACATAAATGAAACTTTTGAAAAAATTAGAGTAAGATTAAATTTTGAGGAAGTTAGAGACAACGCAATTAGATTCCTACAGCTACGTGATAAAATAAATCCAAAATGTAGAGTTTGGATCAGAATGATAAGACAAAAAAGTAATTATGATGAA
>NHDB01000005.1 GCA_002167945.1 Flavobacteriaceae bacterium TMED48
AACCTATGTACAACATTTGTAAATAATATGAGCGAACTATTTAAAGATAATTCATCGTTTAACTCTGACATTAATTTTTGGGATACTTCAAGTGTGACTGATATGTCAAGTATGTTTTATGAAGCATCATCATTCAATCAAGATATTGGTAACTGGAATACTTCAAGTGTGACTGATATGGTTGGGATGTTTTATGAAGCATCATCATTCAATCAAGACATAGGCAGTTGGGATACTTCTAAAGTGACTGGTATGGAACGAATGTTTTGGGCTGCTGAAGCATTCAATCAAGACCTTTCAGGATGGTGTGTTTCTAATATTAGTTCTGAACCTGCTGGGTTTGCAACTTCTACCCTAACAAACTTTAAAAAACCTGTCTGGGGGACTTGTCCTTAAACCACAGGCATTATTTTTTCTAAGACATCAAGAGACAAAGGGTTATACCCGCAGTGCCGAAAACAACCCCAAACAAAATACGGTCGTACAACATCCATTAAAGCTAATAGAATCAGTGGTTTAAAGGTAGCCTAACTCACTACAGATTTATTTATATTATAGTGTCTTTGACAACACTTTCAAAAGTTAAAGTAAGATGTTATTCCATTTCTCTTACCAAAGTATAAACAAAACTAAATCTCCCCGCATCAGAAGCTGTAGTTGTCCCCTTAATGCTCCATCCATTATTTAAATAACTTTCAAGAGCCTCATCGCCTGTTAAGCCATCTCTAGTTTTGTCTTCTCGACCTTGGTCGATTACATAATCTGATTCGAGTTTCTTACCCATCAATTTTAATATTATAACATCAACAAAATAAAAATCGTAAGAGAGTTAATTTGTTTAGTAAAAAATTAGTGTGAAAAGTATATTGTTTGGATTAGTTCAGAAATCGCAGTAGGGTTTTGAATTATTTACCAAAGATTTTTAAAAAAAGTCTTTTAATTAAAAAACGGCTACACTTTATAAAAGTATAACCGTTTTACTGTTTTAGTAGCGAGGGCAGGACTCGAACCTGCGACCTTCGGGTTATGAGCCCGACGAGCTACCACTGCTCTACCTCGCGATTTGAAACGCAAATTTACAACTTTATCACTTGCTGTGCAACTCCATTAACCCTAGAATTTATAAATCAAAATTTCATTATTTACCTATGCTTTTGAAATCTTTAATGATTAGAATCAAACCCTTACATAGAATAAAGTACTTTTACACCTAAATAAAGTTTATGAGCAGTATCGTTGCCATAGTAGGTAGACCCAATGTAGGAAAATCGACCTTTTTTAACCGGATGATTCAAAAGCGTGAAGCTATAGTTGATGCAGTAAGTGGGGTCACCCGTGATCGTCATTATGGGAAATCTGACTGGAACGGACGTGTCTTTACATTAATTGATACTGGGGGATATGTTGAACGCAGCGATGATATTTTCCAAAAAGAAATTGACAAACAGGTNAACTTGGCNATTGATGAAGCCGANGCCATCATTTTTATGGTAGACGCTACTGATGGAGTNACNGGTATGGATGAAACCATGGCGCAACTGCTAAGACGAGCACAAAANCCAATTTTTCTTGTACTTAACAAGGTTGACAATGCNCTGCNTAGGGAAAACACNTTAGAATTTTACGCTTTAGGATTTGAGCAGNTTTACCCNATTTCAAGNATCAACGGGAGCGGAAGTGGAGAATTATTAGANGACCTNATTGAAAGNCTNCCTAAAGAGCAAGAGAATGAGGAAGATGCCCTCCCTCGNTTTGCCGTTGTNGGACGACCGAATGCTGGGAAATCATCTTTTATCAATGCACTAATTGGAGAAGACCGATATATAGTTACAGANATNGCAGGGACTACTCGTGACAGNATAGATACNCANTACAATCGTTTTGGTTTTGACTTTAAACTAGTTGATACTGCTGGAATTAGACGCAAGTCTAAAGTAAAGGAAGATATTGAATTTTATTCCGTTATGCGTTCTGTTCGTGCNATTGAAAATGCTGATGTTTGTCTNTTAGTNNTTGANGGNACNCGAGGATTTGACGGTCAGGTTCAAAATATTTTTTGGCTNGCTCACCGAAATAANAAGGGGATNGTTATACTGGTTAACAAATGGGANTTAGTNGAAAAAGACACCAACGCAGCCAAGCAATTTGAGNCGGCAATTCAAAAGGAAATNGCTCCCTTTACNGATGTCCCAATACTTTTTATTTCCTCATTGACCAAGCAGCGNATTTTTAAAGCTGTAGAAACNGCNGTAGAGGTNTANAAAAANCGNTCCTACNGAATTCCTACCAAAGAATTNAATAACCAGATGCTTCCCATNATCGAAAAATTTCCACCGCCNNCNNACAAAGGAAAATTTGTAAAAATTAAATTTTGTACTCAACTNCCAACNCCATATCCTCAGTTTGCTTTTTTCTGTAATCTTCCTCAATATGTCAAGGATCCTTATAAAAGATTTTTAGAGAATAAATTGCGATCGATTTACGATTTNAAGGGAATTCCGNTACAGATATTTTTTAGAAAAAAATAGTTTACATNTTTTCTTTNANCTGAATTAANGAAGCTNTTACNNCTTCCAATTTAGCAAGNAGNTCTTCTTTAGAGCCNGGCTTAGANCTCAATTGCAATTGTTTTTTNGCTCCTTCTAGGGTCATNCCNTTTTCTTTGACCAAGTGGTAAATAAACTGGAGTGTTAAAATATTTTCNGGGGTATATTTTCGTGTACCGCTGGTNTTTTTTTTNGGCTGAATNTCTTTAAATTCTTTTTCCCAAAAGCGAAGTAAAGAAGGCTGAACATTNAATGCTTTTGCAACCTCACCGATTGAATAATATCTTTTATCAGGAAGGTTTANATGCATCTTAATCCATGGATTGGTTCTCTAGTCTGGACTGAGTNAGGAGTGCGTCAAATTCTTTNTGAGAGAGGTTACCGTAGTAGAAATTTAACGGATTAATTTTCTTTTTATCCTTAAAAATTTCATAGTGGAGGTGAGGNCCAACAGATCTTCCTGTATTTCCAACATANCCNATNATNTCTCCNCGTTTTACTCTTTGTCCTCTTCTAACATTGTATTTACTCAAATGCGCGTATAGACTGACGTANCCAAAGCCATGNTCTATTCGNATATGTTTTCCGTATCCTGATGAACGGTTGTCAGCACGTTTTACTACACCATTTCCCGTTGCGTAAATAGGAGTTCCTTTACGTGCACTAAAGTCCATACCNTAGTGAAAACGTCTTTTTTTAGTAAAGGGATCAGTGCGATAACCATAACCTGAAGCCATTCGCGTCAAATCCTGATTTTTTATCGGCTGTATGGATGGAATTGCTTCGATGAGTTCCGCCTTATTTGCGGCTAGGCGTTCGATTTCATCTAAAGATCGAGATTGGACTANTGTCTGCTTAGATAGAACATCAAGTCTTTTCGTTGTGTTGATAATTAAATCAGAATTATCATAACCCTCGAGGTTTTTGTAGCGATTAACACCACCAAAACCAGCTCTTCGCTGTTCNTCAGGAATTGGACTTGCTTCAAAATAAACCCTGTAAATNTTATTGTCCCTTTCCTCTATATTTTCAACTACCGCCTCAATCTGATTTAANTTTTTACTTAAAATTTCAAATTGAAGCTCGTAATTCTCAAGGGCTCTTTTTTGACTAATTTCTGCGGGTGTATTGATCCAGTCAGAGTTTANTATAGATCAGCAAAGAACTTAAGCCAAAGACAAAAGATGCAAGAATGAAAAGTACAACATNCGAGATTCGCTTTTTGTTGGTAAATTCNATAGGTCTATAGGAAAGCGTATCAGGATCGTAATAGTATTTAACTTTACTCATAAAGTTTTATAAATTTTCTTTTCTTTTGCACTATCAATTGTATACTCATTCAAATTTATCAATTTTGGAAGAGATAAACNAGTTACAAACCGTTGCAAAGATAAGCAACTTTAATTTTATAGGAGTAAAGGCATGAAATCCAACGAAGTAAGGCAGCAATTTTTAGATTTTTTTGCTTCAAAAGCGCACAGTATCGTTCCTTCTGCGCCCATGGTCATCAAAGACGACCCAACTTTAATGTTTACCAACGCGGGTATGAACCCTTTTAAGGAGTATTTTTTGGGCAATGCAAAGCCGAGCTCAAATAGAATAGCCGATACCCAAAAGTGCTTACGTGTTTCTGGGAAACATAATGATCTTGAAGAGGTAGGGATAGATACTTATCACCATACTTTTTTTGAAATGCTCGGAAATTGGAGTTTTGGAGATTATTTTAAAAAAGAAGCTATACAATGGGCATGGGAATTACTCACCGAGGTTTATAGAATTGACCCTTCAAAATTGTATGTAACTATTTTTGAAGGTGCCCTAGATGAAGATATCTCCAAGGATNCNGAAGCCTATGACTTTTGGAAAGCCATTTTACCTGAAGATCGGATTTTGTTGGGCAATAAGAAAGACAACTTCTGGGAAATGGGTGATCAAGGTCCATGTGGTCCTTGTTCTGAAATCCATGTAGACATACGCACAGAAGAGGAAAAAAGTAAAACGCCCGGAGCAGAATTGGTTAATAAAGACCATCCTCATGTAGTTGAAGTCTGGAATTTAGTCTTTATAGAATACAACCGTAAATCCGATGGGAGCCTCGAAAAATTACCCCAAAAACATATTGACACCGGTATGGGTTTCGAACGCCTTTGTATGGTGCTTCAAGACAAAAACTCAAATTACGACACTGATGTGTTTACACCATTAATTCGCGAGATAGAGACCTTGACCAATTCTATTTACGGTAAAACTGAAAATACAGATAGAGCAATTCGAGTAATAGCGGATCACTTAAGAACTGTTTATTTTGCGATTGCTGATGGTCAACTACCCAGTAATAATGGAGCAGGATATGTAATTCGTAGAATCCTAAGAAGAGCAATTCGTTACGGCTTTACTTTTTTAAATCAGAAAGAACCGTTTATTCATCAACTNGTAGAAACTTTAAGTAAGCAAATGGGGAGTGCTTTTCCTGAGCTTGTGAAAGAACAGCAATTGGCATTTAATGTGATTAGAGAGGAGGAGAGTTCNTTTTTGAAAACTTTAGACCAAGGCTTACTTCTTTTAGAGAGCATTCTTAAAAACGCAAAAAACAAAACGATTCCCGGAGCAAAAGCCTTTGAATTGTATGACACTTTTGGTTTCCCATTTGATTTGACTGCACTAATTGCAAGTGAAAGAGGATTTGAAGTAGATGAAAAAGGATTTGATTCGGCTATGGAAACCCAGAAATCACGGTCCAGAGCTGCTGCNGCTTCCAAAGCAGGAGATTGGGTTGTCCTTAGAGAAGACGATGCAGAGGAGTTTGTTGGATACGATCATTTAACTACCCAAGTCAAGATTACTCGATATCGAAAAATGAGCTCTGCTAAAGAAGGTGATTTTTATCAATTGGTTTTTAATTTAACACCATTTTATCCCGAAGGAGGAGGTCAAGTGGGAGATAAAGGCTATTTGGAATCGACGAATGGGGATGTTTTTTATATACTCAATACCCGTAAAGAAAATAATCTTATTCTTCACCAAACAAAAACAATACCCGATCATTTAGATGCTAGCTTTAGTGCTGTAGTAGATGAAAAGCAACGCAAAAGAACCTCCTGCAATCATACAGCCACTCACCTTATGCATCAGGCTTTGCGATCTGTTTTAGGAACCCATGTAGAGCAAAAGGGGTCCATGGTGCACTCTGGGATGTTTCGTTTTGACTTTTCTCATTTTTCAAAACTGAGTGCTGAGGAACTGAGGGCGGTTGAACAATTTGTCAATGCTAGGATTCAAGAGCATATTGATCTGGAGGAAGATCGCAATACTCCCTACGATAAAGCAATAGAAAAAGGGGCAATTGCTCTTTTTGGAGAAAAGTACGGAGATACTGTTCGAACTATACAATTCGGTCAGTCTATCGAATTATGCGGTGGGACACATGTACAAAACACCTCGGAAATATGGCACTTTAAAATTATTTCAGAGGGAGCTGTCGCAGCTGGGATTCGACGTATAGAAGCTATTACTGGCGATGCAGTAAAAATTTATTTCGAAAAACAGAGTGAACTGTTTGATGATGTCAACAAACTACTTAAGCAAAGTCAAGACCCTTTAAAAGCAATTGAATCGCTTCAGTCAGAAAATACGGAACTAAAGAAAGAAATTTCAATACTGTCCAAATTGAAGGGGAAGCTACTTCAGGATGAACTCAAATCAAAAATTGAAGACGTTGATGGGGTTTCTTTCATTGCTACAGAGGTTGATCTTGATGCCCAAGGAATGAAAGATTTATCATTCGAATTGGGAGGATCACTTGAACGAGCAATAGTTGTTTTAGGTTCTAAAAAATCAGGGAAAGCCTTGTTGAGTTGCTATATTTCTAAAGTATTGGTCAGTGATCAGCAAAAAGATGCTGGTGCCATAGTTCGAAACCTTGGAAAACATATACAGGGAGGTGGAGGAGGTCAACCCTTTTTCGCAACAGCTGGAGGTAAAAATCCAGAAGGTATTACCGCAGCCATATCTGCTGCACGTGAGGCTTGTTTTTCCTAGAGACTTTCAGGTAAAATGGGAGGATAATTTCCAATAATTTCTTGAACAAAAAGAGCGATTCTATCGTCTCTGTTTTTCATATTTTCTTGTATTCCACCACGGCCTTTTCCTTGCCAGACAAGTTGTTTACTTACGCCGTCAATCACGTTGATGTACAAAGTCCCTTCCGTTCGAGTACTTACCGTGTTATTTGAAGGCCCCCAAAGCCATGGATTGAAACCCCAGCCCCAGCCCCAACCCCAGTTGCTGAAGTTATTGACGTAAATTTTTTCTTTTGCATGAGTGGTAAATCCAATTAAAATATCGGGTGTTTCAGACTTAGACAATCCTTTGGTGCTAAGCTCAAGATCAATGGCCTTTAATATGCGACGTTTGTCTAAATCTGAGANATCAACTTTGTCAATCTGAGGTTTAAAAAAAGCGTAGGTCTTGTATTGAGAAAAGTCAACACTGCTNTCAAAATCAGAGTANACTCGAATAGAAGAACAGGAAACAAACNGTACAATCGCAAAAAAGAAAACTANAAACCTCATATCAAATTAATTTANTNCTAATTTAAGCATTCAAAAAGTATGCCGAAAAATTTAGNTCTTTTTAGGATCGTATCCATAAGGACAATGTCGACAATTACTTTGGCAACAATAACCTCTCTTCAAATGGTATTGTTCCGTAAAAACTTTATACCCTTCCACGGAAAGATAGAAATCACCTTCTTCTAAAGGAGGTAGGCTCTGTGTCATTTTAATGTATTTTTGAACATGACTTTTTTTAATACTGTTAAAAGTAGTACAAATCAATCTCTTGACATTCTAGAAGGCCATAGGATTACTGTAAAACGTGAAGATTTAATTCATAGTGTGGTTTCAGGGAATAAATTTAGAAAGTTAAAATATAATTTTGAAGAGTACCTGTTGAACGATAATCCGACTGTTTTGAGCTTTGGAGGAGCTTTTTCAAATCATTTAGCAGCTACAGCTTATGCAGGAAAAATTGGTAATGTTCCTACCCTAGGTATTGTGAGAGGAGAAGAGTGGGAGAATAAAGTTGAACAAAGTAGTACACTGAATTTTTGTCAAAATCAAGGTATGGAGTTAAGGTTTGTTTCTAGAGCAGTTTACAGAGAAAAAGAAAAAGGGAATTTGGTTAAAGAACTTCGGTCAAAAACCAGAAATTTATTCATACTGCCTGAAGGAGGTACAAATGAGTTGGCAGTAAAAGGATGTGAAGAAATTTTAACAGAAGCAGATCAAGAGTTTGATACAATTTGCAGCTGTGTTGGAACGGGAGGAACTATAGCTGGCTTAATTAATAGTGCTTCAAGCCAACAATTTGTTCTGGGATTTAATGCTTTAAACAATCCTGAGGTAAGTAACACGATTTTAAATTTTACCCAAAAAGAAAATTGGAGGCTAGAATCAAACTATACATTTGGGGGTTATGCCAAAGTTTCAGCGGAGTTAATTGTCTTTATGAATAATTTTTATCAACAATATCAGATTCCATTGGATCCAATCTATACTGGAAAAATGCTTTTTGGTATTTTTGATCTTATTAAAAGAAAGAAATGGTCATGGGGGAAGAATATTTTAGTGATTCACAGTGGAGGACTTCAAGGAATCAGACCGATGAACCTTCAGCTCAAAAAAAAGAGACTCCCTCTTTTAAACTATGGGTAGTGATGGCTTTATCACTTGCAGTTTTTTCCCTGACATCTTGCGGGGGATCTAAGAAAGTGATTGAAGAAAGACAAAAACCTACTGTCAAAAAAGAAATCTCCAAAGAAGTGAATACTAACGAAAAAACCCTACCGTCAGATACCCCAGCCAAGGTAATGACGAATAAGGATAAGATCAACGCCTATGTAGCACGCTACGCCCCCATAGCACAAAAGGAGATGAAATCTTATGGGATCCCAGCAAGTATAACCCTGGCTCAAGGTATTTTAGAATCAGGAATGGGTTACGGAAGACTTGCCGTTGAGGGCAATAACCATTTTGGAATCAAATGTCACAAAGGGTGGAACGGTAAGCGTATCTATCACGATGACGATGAAAAAGGGGAGTGTTTTAGAGTGTATAACAAAGTAGAAAATTCATTCAGAGACCACTCTTTATTTTTAAGAGATCGAAGCCGTTATGCTTTTTTGTTTGATATCAAGACCAGTAAGTATAAAGCTTGGGCAAAAGGTCTTAAAAAGGCAGGTTATGCTACTGATCCAAAATACCCCGACAAACTCATTAGTCTCATTGAGCGTTTTGATTTGAGTCGTTTTGATAAAAAATATCGAATGGTTGAAAAGTCAACAAAGAAAACTGAAATCCAACGCATTCATACTGTAAAAAAAGGGGACACCCTTTACTCTGTTTCCAAAAAGTACAATGTAACTGTTAAACGAATTATCGAGTTAAATAAAATCCAAGACGAAACAATTTATTTGGGTCAAACCCTTAACATCCCTTCCAATCCTTAAACATGCAATATCAAAGAAGTAGTAGTTTATTTAAAGAAGCCCAAGCTGTAATTCCAGGAGGAGTAAACTCTCCAGTACGAGCNTTTAAATCNGTAGGAGGAACACCAATTTTTGTAGAACGTGCCAAGGGAGCATANCTCTTCGACGCGGATGGAAACCAACTCATTGACTACATCTCGAGTTGGGGACCAATGATTTTAGGTCATGCATACCCTCCAGTAATTGATGCTGTTAAACAAAGAGCAGATAAAGGGACCTCTTTTGGTATGCCTACTGCATTGGAAACTGAAATTGCTACTTTGGCGCTTGAGATGGTTCCCAATATGCATAAAATCCGTTTTGTTAACTCTGGTACCGAGGCTTGTATGAGCGCTGTTCGTTTGGCTAGGGGAGCGAGTGGGAAGGAAAAAATAATCAAATTTGCTGGGTGTTACCACGGACATTCCGATGCCTTTTTAATTCAAGCAGGAAGTGGAGCGGTAACCTTTGGTAGTCCAAGCAGTCCTGGAGTAACTAGAGGAACTGCTCAAGATACGCTGTTGGCTCCCTACAATAANATTAAAGCTGTTGAACAACTTTTTAAAGAGTACCCAGATCAAATTGCAGCAATTATCATTGAGCCTGTAGCNGGGAATATGGGTTGTATTCCACCAGCATCANGGTTTTTAGAGGGCCTTAGAAATTTATGTGATCAGTTTGGATCCTATTTGATTTTTGATGAAGTCATGACGGGTTTTCGCTTGGCAAAAGGTGGAGCTCAAGAATTATTAGGGGTANAAGCAGATATTGTAACCTTTGGTAAAGTGATTGGTGGAGGNCTTCCCGTTGGTGCATTTGCAGCAAGTGAGGACATTATGAGTCATTTAGCGCCAGAAGGTCCTGTGTANCAGGCAGGAACTTTAAGTGGTAATCCATTGGCTATGGCAGCAGGATTAGCNATGCTCCAAGCCTTANACTCAGACGATGAATTNTTTGACCGTATGGCAAAAAAAACNAAACATTTACATGAGGGACTNGAANGTGTTCTACAGAACGCCGGTTTGCCCTATCAGATCAATCGACTGGGNTCCATGATTTCAGTTCACTTTACTGAAACTGAAGTAACTGATTTTGAGACCGCCGCATATGGAAATAACGATCGATTTAAAAAGTATTTCCACGGCATGCTCGAACACGGAATTTATCTTCCTCCCAGTGCTTTTGAAAGTTATTTTCTTAACGATGCATTATCTTATTCTGATATTGATCAGACGGTCGAGGCTTTTAAGGTCGTCGCAAAAAAACTATAACTTTTAGGGCTTTTATTTTCCTTTTTGGATTACCTCTTGTCAAAAGGAATATCACAAGACAGATTAATTGCAGTAGGCTACGGAGAAACAAAACTTTTAAACGACTGCGCCGATGGAGCAGATTGTTCAGAAGCCGCGCATCAAGAGAATAGACGAACTGAATTCAAAGTGTTCTAACGCTGACTATAATTGCTTTTTATTCGCTTTAGAAGCTTCTTTTCTTCCTTTTGAGTGCATATGCTTGTTGTGTGATTTAGAAAGCTTTCCCTGATGAGCCATTCGCCGTTTTTTGGAATGTTGCATTTTTTTCCAAGCAGCGAATTGTTCCTCATTGAGGACGGTTTTCATTTTATTTTGTATTGCAATTTGATGATCTAAATGTTTGAGACGCATTTGATAGCGTTCATCTGAAGAAATATCCTGTTTTTTCTTTGGAGGTTGAGGGCGTTGATTTTTTTTAAAAATTTCTGTGAGTTGCTTACTTTGTTCTTGAGTAAGGTCCAAAGCCAATTGTATTTTCTTGACTTTAAGTGTGGTCCGCTCTTCTTGAGAGAGTTCTTGGTTGTGAATTGGGCGTTGTGCTGTTCCAATTATTGGTAGGGCAAGGGCAAAAAGAAAAATTAAATGTTTCATAATATTAAGTGTTTTGTTTTCTCTTTAGATAAAAAAACTCCTAAACAGTTTAAAATATTCAGTTTAATTTAAAATTTCAATAAAGAGCCCTTCTTCATTTTTGACGACTTTAACAACTTTCTTTTGCGTAAGTCCTTTTATGGAAGTATCCCATTTTTTATTGCTTAAACCTACTGCTGTTTTAATCGCAACTAAATCCTTTGAATCAGAATTTTTAAGTATATCTAACACTAATTTTTCTTCCTCGTTAAGTGCTACAGATTGGCGTTCTGGTTTCATTTGAGGAAAAAATAATACTTCCTGTATGGAGCTGTTATTTGTCATTAGCATGACCAATCGGTCAATACCAATTCCTATTCCAGAAGTAGGAGGCATACCGTATTCTAGTGCTCTGATAAAGTCATTATCGATAAACATGGCCTCATCATCTCCTTTCTCACTTAATGCTAATTGAGCTTCAAAACGCTCTTTTTGTTCAATAGGATCGTTGAGCTCAGAATAAGCATTTGCCAATTCTTTTCCGTTTACCATTAATTCAAAACGCTCAGTGAGTTTGTGGTTAGTGCGGTGTTCTTTGGTCAATGGACTCATGGATTTGGGGTAATCAATAATAAAGGTAGGCTGTATATAATGGTGTTCGCATTTTTCACCAAAAATTTCATCGATTAGTTTTCCTTCTCCCATGGTTTCGTCAACTTCAAGACCAAGATCAGTTGCTGTTTTACGTAATTCGCTTTCGTCCATTTTGGAAACATCAATTCCCGTATGCGTTTGAATTGCTTCCAATATTGGAACTCTGGGATAGGGTGCTTTAAAGTCGATAGTGTGTTCTCCTACTTGAACCTGAGTATTTTGATTCAAATCAACAGCAATTTTTTCTAATAGGTTTTCGGTAGTATCCATCATCCAAAAGTAGTCCTTGTATGCAACATACAATTCCATAACAGTAAATTCTGGATTGTGGGTACGATCCATTCCCTCATTTCTAAAATCTTTGGCAAACTCGAACACACCTTCAAAACCTCCGACGATGAGTCGCTTGAGGTATAGTTCGTTTGCGATACGTAAATAAAGTGGAATGTTTAGTGCATTGTGATGAGTCACAAAAGGACGTGCGGCTGCTCCACCTGGAATGGGTTGTAAAATTGGAGTTTCGACTTCTAAATAGCCTTTTTCAGTTAAAAAGTTTCGAATGCTGCTGGTAATTTGAGAGCGTTGGATAAAGGTGTTTTTTACCTGAGAATTAACAATCAAATCTACATATCGCTGGCGGTACCTTAGTTCGGCATCGTTAAATTCATCATAACTATTCCCATCTGCATCTGTTTTTGGTAGGGGTAGCGGGCGTAGGGTTTTATTTAACAGGGTAAACTTGGTAACCTTTACCGTTTGTTCTCCTACCATGGTAGTAAAAAGAGTCCCTTCAACTCCAATAATATCACCGATATCAAGTAATTTTTTATACACTTCGTTGTAAAGTGTTTTATCATCTGAAGGGCAAATTTCATCTCGATTGAAATAGACTTGGATTCTACCTCGGCTGTCTTGTAGCTCTGCAAAACTTGCTTTTCCTTGAATTCTTCTCGACATCAGGCGTCCTGCCAATACAACTTTTTTATCTTCTTCATATTGATTAGGGAGGTCGTTAGAATAAAAGTCTACGGGGAAAAGTGCCGCAGGATAAGGGTTAATTCCGAGTTTTTTTAGTTCTTCCAGTTTTTCTCTTCGAATAAGTTCCTGTTCGGAAAGCTTTGCCATATAATCGGTATTTGTAACAAAGATAAGCAGACTAAAAAAATCTAAGGAGTCAAATTTTATATCTTTGTACCAACAGCATTTTATATGAGTTTTTTTCGCGTATTGTTGTCTATTTTATTTCCCCCTCTTGCCGTCATTGATCAAGGATGCGGTTCGGTATTTATTGTTTTCATCCTGACCTTGTGTGGCTGGGTTCCTGGAGTTATTGCTGCTTTAGTGATTTTGAATAATCCCGAACGTTGGAGCTCCAACAGATAAAGACTTGAATGGAAAAAAATAAGACGATTAAAATTATCGATCTAGGACACAAGTCTTATGGTAAAAGTCTTGAAGTTCAAGAAAATCATTTCAATGGAATCATAAGTTTGAAACGGTCCAATAGAAAAACAGATCACCCTCAACCAACCCAAAATTATTTACTTTGGGTGGAACATCCTCCTGTCTTTACCCTTGGTAAAAGCGGGAAAATTGAGCATTTATTAGCGGATAAGAAGGCCTTGGCTGAAAAAGGGATTGAATTTTACCAAACCAATAGAGGTGGTGACATCACCTTTCACGGTCCAGGTCAATTGGTAGTTTATCCCATTTTAGATTTGGATAATTTTTTTACCGATATACATAAATACCTTCGTTTTTTAGAGGAGGCAGTAATTGATACCTTGAAAGAATACGGTCTAAACGGTTCCAGGAGTCAAGGTGAAACAGGAGTGTGGCTGGATGTAGGAACACCCTTTGCAAGAAAAATATGTGCTATGGGAGTTCGAGCAAGTCGTTGGGTAACCATGCACGGGCTGGCTTTTAATATCAATACAGACTTGAGTTATTTTGAACATATAGTACCCTGTGGAATTCAAGGAAAAGGAGTTACCTCTTTATCAAAAGAATTAGGGAGAGAAATTAGTTTAGAGGAAGTCAAAGAAAAATTAAAAACGCATCTGGGTCGTTTATTTGATGCAGATTGGACTGAGGATTAATTCATTTCGTAGATAATGAATCCATCACTTTCAGACTGTACTACCATTTCTAAAGCACGGTCCGTATCGGCATTACTTAAATCTGGAGTTGCAGTTCCGTAAACCGGGAAACCACCTACCAAACTACCATTGCTCAAATAAGCATAAACTTTTTGAGTATCCAATTCAGTGAAGACTACATAAATGGTGTTTTTGATGTAGTGAATCTTAGGACTAGTATAGCGACCAAAAGGAAGTGTTACAGGAATCCCTTTAATAATTAGATTATTCGCATCTAAACTGACCAAAGATTTGGCGCTCATATCGATTTGATGCTCTTTACCTAGGGCTAAAGTGCTCCTGAGAATATTTCCCTTTGAATCTATTTGATACATATCTCCTGTATCAGTTGTGCCAGCAAAAGTGTTTCGGTACTCAAATATTGGATTGTTTGAGGTTTTAATAGCTTGTTTTAATTTGATTCTGTCAGTGCCTTGGCGGTTGAGGATCCTAACGCCTCCTGCTTTTGATTGCAGTACTATGTAATCCTTTGAACCAAATCGGATATGTTTAGGTGAATGCATCAATTCATCTTTGAGCGTTTTCAATCGAAAGCCGCTTACGTTTTTACCACGATTATCAATCATTCTAATCTTTTTACCGTCGACGATCAAAAAACGGTAATTTCTGTTTAGATCGTAATCAAATACTGATAAATATTTTGGGCTTTCTCCAGTCAACTTCATATCAAAAGGAGAAACAACTTTTCCGTTTCGGTCTAAAATTTGAAAACGGTCGGCAGTTCTAAATGCCATTTGAAGGCGTCTGTTTTCATAAAGATCTACTTGTTCAATGGAACCAATGATTTGTCCAGAAAGTTGCTTTTTCCAGTATAATTTCCCCGTATTTGAAAACAAATAAAGAACGTTGTTTTGATCTTGGACAACCACATCCATAGTCTTATTTCTGTGATTTTTTATCCACTGAGGCGCTCTTGAAGCTGGAGCATCAAGTGAAAAGCTGTATTGATTAACTACACTATTTTTTTGGGGTGCAAGATTCTTTTTTTGAGCAGTCAAACGAGTTTGAATAAAATTACTTTCAGAGACTCCTTGAAGGACAACTAATGGAAAGTCATTAAGCTTGATTTTTTTCCATTCAGCTTCTCGCTTTGTTGAAACTGCTGCCCACTTTTTTGTAAGGTTGGAGGTTTTTCCTAACCAAAGAAAGGTACTGTTGTCAGCGAGATCCTCCCGAAGAGTTTTAAAATCTAAATCATTAAATAATGTTTTGTTATCTAGGTAATTTCCTATGACCTGCTTGAGTCTGGCCTCAGAATTTGAATACAGAAGGAAGTCGTCTAGTTGTACACTCCATTTAGCGTTGGTGTATGATCCAATTGCATTTAAAAGAACATTCAGATCTTCTGGGAATTCGTGGCTAAAGATAGTTACTCCGCGATAACTCCCTTTAGGGTCATTAGATGAAAATAATTTTGGATGAATTATTTCTGTATTGTTAAGGTGGAAGAGTACGGTTTGGCTTTCCTCTAATTGGATCCACCCAATTTCATCTACTGCACTTAGCAAATCAAAGTTGATCTGGTTCAATGGAAGATTGAGGTGACGGCTGTACTTTTTAAATTGGTCTTCCAATGTTTTATAGTCTGCAATTGAAAGTCCCAAGTACCCATCGAAATTTTGAGGAACTACTTGCGGACTCAAAAGGCGCTGTGCATCTTGCCCTTTTAACAGGGCGATTTTATCAGGAATGGAATCGTTGATAAAACTCACTCCATCTAGCGTAAAAGGTTCTTTTTTGGTGTTGAAATCAAAAGAGTACCAACTAGATCCTAAAAATGGGAATAGCGGTGTATCGAAGAATAGTCCCGCTAATGCTTGATCAAACCCTCGACGAATAAAAAGGTTTGAAGCTGCATTATCATCACTTATTTTTGCTAAATCGTAAAGTACACCCTCTTGTATTCCATGGCGGTTATTTTGAATATTTCGTATGCTGTTTTCCAATATGAGTCTGGAGCTACTACTTATTGAAATCCCTTCTATTAAAGTGTGGTAGGTTTTTTTACTATTGACTTCGGAAACGGCGACTTTTACTTTGTCGTATTCAAAGGTTTCACCCTCTGGTAGTTTGATGCTGTCTTGAGCTTGGACGGTATATAGGAAACTAACACCCATACCGGATTTGCCTTCTGGTGTAAAACACAGAAGTGCTTTTGATGGAAATTGAGCTGGTAATAGACTCACGGCTTCGGAGTAGAGTGTTGATTCAAGAGCCAAAATTTGAGTTAAAAATTCAGCACTTGACAGCGTACTATTTAACATATTTTGGTCGTTAAGTTGGATTATAGCCAAGGTGTTTTGAGGGATACAACTCAATAAATCTGGGGCTTTTTTTTCTGCAGTACTGCAAGAAAAAAACAAGGCGAAAAAGGCTAGTTTAAATACAAATTCCATTGAATTCAAAAATAAAAAACTCTAGATTGCTTTTTGATTTTTTTCATAAATGTTATCAACCGTCTCCATATAGATTTGAACTTAAAAATTCAACTTGAGTTGCTTAGGGAGTAATTGAAATGAAGTTCTGTGATGCTCAGAAATCCCGTACTTTTGAATCCCCTCTCGATGTGCTAAGGTTGGATATCCTTTATTTTTTTTCCATTGGTACTGTGGATGATCTAAATCCAATTTCTTCATAAAGTCATCCCTGTAGGTTTTTGCTAAAACTGAAGCAGCTGCAATATTTAAATATTTTCCATCACCCTTGATCACACATTCATGAGGAATATTATTGTAGGTTTTAAACCGATTTCCATCCACTGCTATAAAGCTAGGTGTAAACTTAAGTTTATCCAGAGCAAGATGCATCGCCTTGATGGAGGCATTTAGGATATTGATTTCGTCTATCTCATCCTGAAAAATATGTGCAATCCCAAAGCAAATTGCTTGAGCCTCAATCATCGGTCGTAAAGCATAACGTTGACTGTCGGTTAGTTTTTTGGAATCATTGAGATAAGGGAGTTCAAAAGATTCAGGGAGGATTACTGCGGCAGCCGTAACGGGCCCTGCTAGACAGCCGCGACCTGCTTCGTCTGTACCAGCTTCAAGTAATTCGGTATGTTGTCTCTGCAGTTTTTTCAAACGATCTGATTTAAGTTTGGCTTCATGTGTAACAAATTACTCACATTTATCATAACTTCGCAAACAAATAATTTAGGCATGCGCATTGGCCTTTCGCTTAGCTTTTTTTTAATTACTGTGTTGGTTTACAGCCAAGATTTAGCTGTAAAGGTTCAAGACAGTTTGCCTGCTGCAACGAGTTTGGGAACCGCAGTCCAAGATTCTCTTATTCTTTCTGATAAGCAAAAACAAAAAGAAAAAGCCAAGCCAAAAAAGCCCAAAAAGAAACGCTATATCCCGTACATTAAATCAATGGATGAGGTGACGATATCGGATTATAAAATCCTTTACTTGGACGAAACTGAAATTTCAGTTGACACTTCTCTTTCCATAGAGGGGGAGTACAGCTTCAACTTTTTGAGAAAAGATTATTTTGAATATTTACCCTTACCCAATATGGGAGAGGGTTTTAACAAGTTGGGATATGATTTCCAAGAACAATCATTTACCCCTCAGATGGGGGCTCGGGTAAAACACTTCGGTTATTTCGAAAAGGAAGATGTGCCCTATTACGAAATGCCTTCTGCCTATACAGAACTTTTTTTTAAGACCACCTTTCAGCAAGGCCAACATTTAGATGCTACGTTAGCAATTAATACTTCGCCAAAATTTAATATAGCGGTTTCCTTTAAGGGATTTCGTTCTGAAGGAAAATATAATTATTCTTTAAGTAGATCACGGCAATTTAGATTGAGTAGCCAATATCAGACCTATGATAGCCGCTATAGAATGAGATTCCATCAAACCACCCAGTCATTAGAAAATGATTTTAACGGAGGGCTAAGTAATGACGGTGTATACTTTTTTGAAAATGCCCCCAATTATGTAATTGCAGATGAATCAGGACAACCAAGACTCAATGAAAACGGAGAAGAGGAGTTTGTTTTTTATGATGGATTTTTAGACCGTTCTCAATTACCCACCCAGACCAATGGGACCAGTATCCTTGAGGGTAAACGCTATTTTATGGATCACCAATACCGTATGTTTCCTGTTGCAAAAGATACTACGGCTTACGCAATGACTATTGGCTATCGAGTTAATTACGAGAATAAAAATTATCAGATAAATCAGCAAAATGCAAATAGATATTTCTTAGAGACATACAATGGAGCGGTCGCGGACACTACCTACCATACTACTTTTGAAAATTCAGTTTACCTAAAATTTGACAACACCATTTTAGGTAAGTTAAAAGTTGACTTAAATCATATACAGTGGGATTACACTTCTGGGCAAAATGATTATGAAAAAGATACCCTCTTACCCAATATAATAGATGCTAGTCAGTTGGCAATGGAGGTGAATTGGTCCAAATCTATTTTGGGAGTTGAAGCTCAGGCAGGATTTTACAATTCATTTCAGGAAGATTATGGCTCTAATGCATGGTTTATTAGCGCAAGCAGACCTTTGATTAAGGGTATACATTTTAAAGCCAGTTATAAAGACCGCTCCCAACCTTTAAATTTTAACTATTATTTATTTCGAAGTGATTATCGAGAATACGATTGGCACAATCCTGATTTATTGAATCAAAAATTTAAAACGAAAAGCCTTGTGGTCTCACATCCAAAATGGGGAAGTATCTCTGGAGAATGGACATCAATTGATAATTATACCTTTTTTAATAATATCACTCCTATAAAGTTGTTAAATGAGAGATTTAAATTAGAGGTACTTCAGCTGAACAAAAAAATCGATTACCTTAAAGCTCGTTTTGATCAGCGGCTAAATTTTAGGAAATTTTCATGGATCAACAATGTTCAATATCAAAGAGCAACTAAGGAAGAGGATCCTGATGAAATTCTTCAAAAGCCGGGGCTAAACGTTCCAGAGTGGTTAATACGAAGTACTTTGATGCTTACATCGTCAATGTTTAATGAAGCACTTTTTTTTCAATCTGGTGCAACATTTGTGTTTTTTACTGACTATTATGCAGATCAATACAATCCTCTTATTTCCGAGTTTGTCACGCAGAGCAATACTAAAATCGGGGAGTATCCCCGTATAGATTTTTTCTTTAATGCTAAAATTAAAAGTTCGCGCTTATTTGTCAAGCTTGAAAACATCAATGCTCCTATCGAACATTTGATTTTTCCAGATACCCCTTATGACTATTATGCTGCCCCTTATATACCCTACCGTGATTTTTCACTCCGAATAGGATTAATTTGGAATTTTTTAGAGTAGATTTTTTTATCGGAATGATTGATTTCATTAGGTCTAGAATAGACAAGATTTTTATTTAAAAAAACAATTCAAAAACTTATTGTTAGTAAGAAAAAGGGTTTTATATTTGCATCCGCTAAAACGCTCAATTGCATTTTTGAGGTTGGGATTGGTTTTAG
>NHDB01000041.1 GCA_002167945.1 Flavobacteriaceae bacterium TMED48
AATTATGAAATCTTTAAACTCAGGGTTTTTGATCTTTATTNAACCTTCAAGATNCAAATGGATTCTTATTTTTGTTATCCTTTAAAAAACACATCTTTATGTTGCCAGCAAAACAAGGACTATATAACCCTGAGAATGAACATGATAACTGTGGTGCAGGATTTATCTGTAGCCTACAGGGAAAAAAGACGAATGACATCATTCACAAAGCTTTAGATATACTTGATAAATTGGAGCACAGGGGCGCTGTTAGTGCTGATGGCAAAACAGGTGATGGAGCAGGAATTTTAATCGAAATCCCACACGATTTTCTTGTCACTCAATGTGACTTTGCACTTCCCGCATTGCACGAATATGCTGTAGGAATGGTTTTTTTACCAAAAAAAGAAAATCAGAGAACCTATTGTATTGGTGTATTTGAATCGGAAATTGAAAAGCAAGGTTTGAACATACTTGGTTGGCGCAAAGTACCAGTGAATCCTGAGGTAGTAGGGAGTATCGCTGCTCAAACCGAGCCTTATATTATGCAAGCATTTATTTGGCGAGGCGAAACCGATCTTTCGGATCATGAGTTTAATATCAAACTTTTTAGCGCACGTAAAATTGCAGAACATACCATATCAAACTCTAAACTTTCTGAGGCTTCTTATTTTTACCTCCCAAGTCTATCTACCCATACTTTGATTTACAAGGGGCTTTTAATTCCTGAAGACATCAAAGGTTATTATAAAGATCTGTCAGACCCTGCTGTTGTGACCCGCCTGGCTTTAGTACATCAAAGATTTTCTACCAATACTTTCCCCACCTGGGATTTAGCTCAACCTTTCCGTTATATGTGTCACAACGGTGAAATCAATACTTACAGGGGCAATGTGAGTAGAATGCAGGCTCGTGAAGAACTGCTGGAAAGTGATTTCTTTGGACCAGACATTAAAAAAATTCTACCTGTAATTTTACCAGGTAAATCTGATTCGTCTTCTATGGATATGGTAGTGGAGTTGTTATTAGCTACTGGCCGATCGCTCCCTGAAGTGATGATGATGCTAGTCCCTGAAGCTTGGGAAAAGCACGCTGCCATGGATGAAGGTAAAAAGGCTTTTTACAAATACAACTCCTGTATCATGGAGCCATGGGACGGACCTGCTTCGATCCCTTTTACAGACGGTAAATTTATTGGAGCATTACTAGACAGAAATGGACTCCGCCCATCAAGATACTCAGTCACCAAAGACGGTTATGTAGTCATGTCTTCAGAAACTGGAGTTATGGATATTGCACCGGAAAACATTGAACGTCATGGCCGTTTAGAGCCAGGTAAAATGTTTTTAGTAAATATGGACGAAGGACGTATTGTTGAAGATGAGGAAATCAAAAAAGAGGTTACAAGCAACCGACCGTATCAGGAATGGTTAAATGAAAATCTACTTCCGCTAAAAGACATTCCCTACACTGGAAATGTAAGCCCTACAGAAGACGAAGGTTTTGAAACTCGTATGCGAATTTTTGGTTACACCCAAGAAGACTTAAAAACGATCATAACCCCAATGACCATTCAGGGGAAAGAAGCTATCGGTTCTATGGGAACAGACACTCCATTAGCTGTACTCTCCGAGCGCCCTCAGCTTCTATACAATTACTTTAAGCAACTTTTTGCTCAGGTAACCAACCCTCCATTAGATGGCATTCGTGAGGAGATTGTTACTGATACCAGTTTGAGCGTCGGACAAGAATTCAATCTGTTTGAAATATCTCCTGACCATGCAAAAAAATTAAGTATCCAAAATCCTGTAATCTCAAATGAGGACTTAGATAAAATTAAATTTATTGAGCACAGCGACTTTAAAGCGCAAACCATCTCTACCCTTTATGAGGTCAATTCAGGTTTAAACGGGCTTGAAAATGCCTTGGCCGACATGATTAAATCCATAGAAAAGGCAGTAGATCAAGGAGCCAATATCATTATTTTATCAGATCGTGGGGTGTCCCCATCTATGGCGCCCATCCCCATGCTGTTAGCGACCTCTCATACACATCATGCCTTTAAGCGTCTTAAAAAACGCTCGAAATTTGGTATCATTATTGAATCTGCCGAACCTAGAGAACCGCATCATTTTGCCCTACTCTTTGGCTATGGTGCCAGTGCAATTAACCCCTATTTGGTCAATGAAATTATCATTCACCAAGCTACGGAAGGCTATATTGAATTAGAGCCCAACACGGCCATTGAAAACTTCAATAAAGCCATTGCTAAGGGAATTATTAAAGTGATGAATAAGATTGGTATTTCGACTTTACACTCTTACCGAGGCTCTCAAATTTTTGAAGCTTTGGGCTTGTCTGAAAAGTTTATCGATCGTTTCTTCTGCAATACTGCCAGTCGAATTCAAGGAATTGGTCTCTATGAAATTGAAAAAGAAATTAGCAATCGCCATTCCAAAGCCTATGTACACGAATCCAATCTAGGACTTCCTTTAGAAATTGGAGGAGACTATCGCTGGAGAAGAGACGGCGAGGCACATGTTGTCAACCCACAAACTATTGCTTCTCTTCAACAAGCTGTAAGACAAAACAAGCCTGAAAGCTACGACGCTTTCGCTAAGATGATCAACGAGCAAAATGAAAAGCTAATGACCCTCAGAGGGCTGTTTGAATTTTCAAGTTTTGATCCTATTCCAATTGATCAAGTAGAACCTTGGACTGAAATTGTAAAACGCTTTAAAACAGGTGCCATGTCTTTGGGATCTATCAGTCAAGAGGCNCANGAAAATTTAGCTATTGCGATGAACCGTATCGGTGGAAAAAGTA
The DNA here is from genome assembly GCA_002167945.1 of Flavobacteriaceae bacterium TMED48. GTDB lineage: Bacteria > Bacteroidota > Bacteroidia > Flavobacteriales > Flavobacteriaceae > MS024-2A. The sequence continues at coordinate 2,806 of NHDB01000041.1, forward strand.
ATTCTGGAGAAGGTGGAGAAGACGTACGTCGTTTTCAACCCGACCAAGATGGAAATTGGAAAAACTCTGCCATCAAGCAAGTTGCTTCTGGTCGTTTTGGAGTTTCTAGCCATTACTTAAGTTCTGCAAAAGAGATTCAAATCAAAATGGCTCAGGGAGCAAAGCCGGGCGAAGGAGGACAACTTCCTGGACCGAAGGTTAATCCTTATATTGCCTCTGTTAGAAACTCAACTCCTTATGTAGGGTTGATTTCGCCACCTCCACACCACGATATTTACTCAATTGAAGACTTATCTCAATTGATTTACGACTTAAAAAATGCCAATCGTGAAGCCCGGATCAATGTCAAATTGGTTTCTGAGGTAGGTGTAGGAACTATTGCTGCTGGGGTAGCGAAAGCCAAAGCAGATGTCATCTTGATTTCTGGTTTTGATGGAGGTACTGGNGCNTCNCCACTNACTTCTTTAAAACACGCTGGTCTTCCCTGGGAACTCGGNATTGCNGAAGCACAACANACTCTAGTGATGAATGATCTAAGAAGTCGAATTGTGCTCGAATGTGACGGTCAGATGAAAACGGGACGCGATGTAGCCATCGCCTGTTTACTCGGTGCCGAAGAATTCGGATTCTCAACCGCACCACTTATCGCATCGGGNTGTATTATGATGCGTGCCTGCCACCTCAATACTTGTCCCGTAGGTATCGCTACCCAGGATCCTGAATTGCGTAAAAACTTTAAAGGTAAGCCTGAACATGTGATTAACTANATGTATTTTATTGCTGAAGAGTTNCGCCAGATTATGGCTGAACTTGGATTTAGAACGGTAGACGAAATGGTTGGTCAATCGCAAAAACTCAATATGAAAAAAGCGATTCAGCATTATAAAGCACAGGGTATTGACTTATCCAACATTTTATATAAGCCTGATGTTCCTTCTCACGTACAAGAGCGAAATACACAAACTCAGGATCACCAACTAGAAAATGTGTTGGATTTTGATATTCTTAGACAAGCTCACCCAGCCTTGTACAGAAAAGAGGAACAGCACTTGGAATACCGTATCAAAAATACCAACCGAACTGTTGGTGCAATTTTAAGTAATGAAATTTCAAAAATCCACGGTGCTGACGGACTTCCTAATAAAACCTTAAGTTTAAAATTCACTGGNGCTGCAGGACAAAGCTTTGGTGGCTTTGCTACCAANGGACTTTATATGAAGGTGGTCGGAACAGCAAANGANTANTTNGGGAAAGGGCTCTCCGGTGCAACCTTAGTGGCTCAGGTTCCNGAAAAAGCAACTTTTATTCCACATGAAAACATCATCATTGGAAATGTAGCCCTCTACGGTGCAACTAATGGAGAAGCTTACATCAACGGTATTGCNGGTGAACGTTTTTGTGTGCGTAACTCAGGAGCAAAGGCAGTTGTCGAGGGGATCGGAGATCACGGATGTGAGTATATGACTGGAGGTATAGCTGTAGTCTTAGGTGAATTTGGAAGAAATTTTGCTGCGGGAATGAGTGGAGGAATTGCTTATCTTTACNGTGANGACGGTACTTTCGATGAGAAAAAATTNAACCTTGAAATGGTTGAATTAGAAGACCTCCAAAAAGAGGATCACGANAGCCTGCAAGGACTTTTGCAAAATCATGTAGATTATACTAAAAGTCCCAAGGCNACAGAGATATTAAACGATTGGCCAAAATCAGCTAAAAAGTTTATCAAAGTAATGCCGACAGATTACAAGCGTGCTTTNGAGATGATGGCAAAAAAACAAACTGAAAAAACAGTCTAAAAGATATGGGAAAGATTAAAGGTTTTATGGAATANGACCGACTCAAAGAGCCGGTAATTGAACCTAAAGAGCGGATTAACAATTACAATGAATTTACTATAGCTCCAAAAGCTGAAAAGCTTCAGGAGCAAGGAGCCCGATGTATGGATTGTGGAGTACCTTTCTGCCATAGTGGNTGTCCGTTAGGAAACTTAATTCCTGACTTTAACGATGCCGTTTATCAAAATGAATGGCAACGCGCCNTAACAATACTTCACAGNACAAANAACTTCCCTGAATTTACAGGNAGACTGTGTCCTGCTCCTTGTGAGGAAGCCTGTGTACTCGGTATTGTAAATCCACCCGTTTCAATTGAATTGATTGAAAAATACATCGTGGAACGCGGTTTTTCAGAAGGATGGATNAAGCCCGAACCTCCTACAGAANGAACAGGGAAAACTGTAGCCNTTANCGGTTCAGGCCCTGCAGGTNTGGCAGCAGCACAACAATTAAACCGTGCTGGACACAGCGTAACTGTTTTTGAGAGGGACAATAAAATNGGAGGTTTACTTCGCTACGGAATTCCAGATTTTAANATGGAAAAAAACGTCATTGACAGACGNCTAGAAATTTTAGAAGCCGANGGAATTGTTTTCAAATGTAATGTNGAAATTGGAAAAGACATCCAAGCTGCCGATTTNGAAAAAGACTTTGATGCAGTANTCTTAGCAACTGGAGCGACCATTAAAAGAGAAATGCCTATACCCGGTGCAGACTTGGAAGGTGTTGTACAAGCCATGGATTTTCTTCCGCATAACAACAAAGCCGTTGATGGACAGCACGAACGAGCTGAGCAATATCTTGCAAAAGACAAAAACGTAATCGTTATCGGAGGTGGCGATACNGGCTCTGATTGTATAGGAACTTCAAATAGGCAAGGCGCTACAAGCGTGACTAACTTTGAAATTATGCCCAAGCCAGATGATTCAAGAACAGAAGAACACCCTTGGCCGTATTGGCCCTTTAAACTCAAAACTTCCTCCTCTCACGAAGAAGGGAGTCACCGCGAATGGAGCATNTTAACCAAANAGTTTATCGGTGATGCAAAAGGTCATGTAAAAGCTTTAAAAACAGTGGAAGTTCAATGGAAGAAAATTCCAGGTGAACGCCCTCAACTTATTGAAAAAAANGATTCTGAAAAAGAATGGCCTTGTGATTTAGCTCTTCTNGCTCTTGGATTTACAGGTCCTGAGAAGTCATTGCCAGAANAATTTGGATTGACTTTCGACGAAAGAGGAAATATCAAAGGGGAAAGCGATTANCAAACCCTAAAAAAGAACATCTTTACTGCTGGNGATTGCCGAAGAGGACAATCTTTAATCGTTTGGGCTATTTCTGAAGGAAGAGAAGCAGCGCATCAAGTAGACACCTTTTTAATGGGCAGTTCTACACTCCCTCAAAAGAATAAAGCAGGGGACCTAGTCGCTTTATAATTTACTTTAAACCAGGTAATTAACCCCCAACTCAAGAGTTTGGGGNGTTTTATTGGTAATGACCTTTAGAAACTTCTTAACTAATTCACCACTCTTAGCCCTCATTCTTTATTTAAAGCCTTTTCAATAAGTCTTGCTACATCAATCCGAGCACCATGGGGTATAGAATCGGTTACGGTAAGGATTAAAATTCTTTTACCATTCACGTTAGTATAAATTTTTTGCCCGTTAGGTAAATCTACTCCGCTACGGGAAAAAGGGGTTAGATTGGGATTCATCACCCCAGGGATTCTCAAGGGTAAGCTTTGTGCTGTATTGTTTTCCAGATAAAAAGCGCGTTGAGGGGTTAAGGGTCTTGTGTGTTTTTTAGCCCCTGTACTTCCTTTTCGTAAAGTATAGGCTACTTTTATTGGAGCTAAAAATCGGTTTTCAAATTGTAAATACATTCCTTTATTAACCTCAAACAGAGTTGTACTTCCCTTGTCAAGGCCAAAACTTTTTCGTATTGAGTCGGTTTGCTTATCCCTAGCAGAAACCCCAATAACGTATTTGGACTGATTCCAAATTTTAACGTTAAACCCTTGGTATAAGGGATAATCGATCTGTACCACTTGCTTTGGAGGAATAATCAACTCTGAACGATATGCTTTTTGTGCAACTGCAGTTAGACTGACTAGGTAAAAAAGAGCAAGTATATTTTTCATTTAATAAAAATACAATCTTATCTTCACCCTAATAAAAAAACAGATGCAAAAAGTCCTCATATCCTTACTTGTTTTAATACTTGTAAGCTGTAAAAAATCATCAAAGAATCCGGTTGAAACATTTAGCTATAAGACTGTTCAACAACAGATTACCACTAAAGAAACGCAACGTATCCTTTTCACTTTGGCAGCTGACAGCATGAGGGGTCGTGACTCAAAAAAAGGAGGATATTTTAAAGCAGCTGCTTTTGTTACCGACTATTTTAAGTTGAATAATATCAAGCCTTTCTATACAGAGTACAGAGACTCCTTGGTAACTGACAATTTGGTTTCGTATAACTTAGTTGGTCAGCTAGGAGACTACGACCCTAAAAGAAAAACGGTTTTAATTGGAGCGCATTTAGATCATATTGGCATTCGTGGAAAAGAGGGTGATACTATTTACAATGGAGCTAATGACAATGCTACAGGATCTACTGCTGTTCTTCAAGTAGGTAAGTTTTTAGCTCAATATCAGTGGAAACAAAATGTGCTACTCGCCCTTTTTGCAGATGAGGAAAAAGGACTAAAAGGAGCCCAGCAGCTTGCAAAACGCCTCCGAGACGAAAATATTGACTTGGCGTATATGGTTAATTTTGAAATGATTGGTAAAACCTTAACTACAGGTGCCAACCAAGTATATATCACAGGTTATAACCGTTCGAATATGGCTGAAGTGATGAATATCATTACTCCAAACTTTGTTCAATTCCTTCCCCAAGCCAAAGAATTAAATTTGTTTCAACGTTCGGATAACTATTCTTTTTTTAAACAACTGAATATCCCCGCACAGACACTTTCGTCTTTTGATTTTCAAAATTACGACTACTATCATAAGCCAGAGGATGAAGCCGCAAAAATGGATATTGAAAATATGACCCAAATCATACGTACAGCAGCTTTTACTTTAGCTAAAATGTTGGAGAATACTATTGAAATCAAATTGATTGATACAAGCTCCATTCGGTAGGGACAGATGACTTACCCGTACGATACTCAGTGAATACTGGAAGATTAATATTAGAATAAAAAAAGACCCCAACAAAACTGTTGAGGTCTTTCGAAGAAGGCGGCGACATACTCTCCCACCAAGTGGCAGTACCATCTGCGCTAGTGGGCTTAACTTCTCTGTTCGGAATGGGAAGAGGTGAGCCCCACTGCTATAACCACCTTAATTGTCGTAACGTTTTAGCGCTACATAATACCTTGACATATAAAAAGATACAAGCTGTGCAAACAGCCTTCAAGTGTGTTTATTTTTTAGCTACCATAGTGTAAAAGAAAAAGTACTACGATAGACCTACGGGTAATTAGTATCACTCGGCTATGACATTACTGCCTTTACACCTGTGACCTATCAACGTAGTCGTCTCCTACGACCCTTAAAAGAAATCTCAT
>NHDB01000042.1 GCA_002167945.1 Flavobacteriaceae bacterium TMED48
CTTCATTAAGTTTAGGGAGTAATTTGTATATTAGTTTTTATTAACCATAAGTCAATTAAGATGAAGAAACTCATTTTATTATTATCGATAGTATTTTTATTTTCTTGTGAACAAACACAAAAAGGAGCATTAGAAGGTTCTTGGTTGAGAAAAGGAACAATAAATTATAAAGAGGGTAGGCCTTTAGATACAATTGAATTCAAAGGGGTATTTTTTGAAGTTTATACAAAAGGTTCTTACTCACTTTTGATGAATGAAATTAAAATTGACTCCGTTACTGGAGAAGATGTCGATAAAGGAATTTCTGAAGCTGGTTTTTATACAATAGATAAAAATAAACTCAAAAAGAAAGTTTATTATGGGACGGGTTGGCTCGGAGATGGAATAGGCGAGTGGAGTGGGCCTGATAAAGACTACTTAGAGGTTGAGTTTGAGGTTGATTACGAAAAAAACCATTTATCTAAATTAATGCCACTTGACTCGTTAGGTAACGGATTCGCTGAATATTATACTAGAGTAGATTAAAAATCATCGGCATATCCTATTCATTAAGTTCAGGGGGGTAATTCGTATATTGTTGGAAACAAATCATAAATCAATTAAAATGTTGTTAAGACCCTCAAGAAAAATATTTATTCTCCTCCTTTTTTTATTTACTAATTTTATTGAGGCTCAAGATGAATCAAATGACAAGGAAATATTTATTTCAGGCCAAATAAACTTAACAAATAATGGATTTTCTTTCATTCCCCTTTTTTCTTTAGGAAAACCAGCAACAACTATTAACCTCTCAGTAGGAGGAAAACGGTTGAGTTTTGATCCCCAATTTCGTTTTGATCTTGATGGAATGCGGCCTTGGTCTTTTTTATTTGTTTGGCATTATAAACTGATTAAAAAAGAAAGGTTTCAACTCCGTTTAGGAAGTTATTTTCCTGCTTATGCTTTTACAGAATTAGATTACTCAAGGAATTCAAGATCAGTTAAAATCCTGACCCCTCAACGTTTTTTTATATGGACGACAAATTTAAATTATGTTATAAATAAGAAAATAAGCATTGGGCTATTCTATCTAAATGGAAAAGGCTTAGAAAAAGTCGATCAAACCAAACGGGGGAATTTTCTTTCTCTAAGAACATATGTTCAAAATATCAACTTGAGTAAATCTTTTAGTTTGAGTTTTAACCCTGAAATTTATTTTTTAAAAATTGATTCAAATCAAGGTTACTATATGGCTCAAACTTTTGCGATCAGGCATTCTAAATTGCCATTTTCTATTTCAACTACAATGAATAAAGCAATTAACTCTAATATTAACGCAAAACTTTTTGATTGGAATATAGGATTTAATTACAACTTTAAAAGCTCGTTTCAAAAAAAGTAATTGATTAAATCATCGGCATATCCTCTTCATTAAGTTCACAGAGTTATTTGTGTTAAATTATTCTAACCTGCTTAATCCTTTTGTCAAATTCATTTCTATATACTTTAAAAATCTTAGATTTTATTTTCAAGCTTCGTTGAATTTTAATTTCGAGGTTATTATATTTCGATTGACAATTAACAACTCATTCACTGGATTTTCGTTGTTTTAAAAGCTTTTGAAACAACTTTCCATAACGAGTCTTTTTTACCTTATCTGATAATTCTTTTTCTATTGTTTCTAAGATTTCTAACCTAGCGTCAGGAATTTTTTTGGCCGCTAAATATGGAGCTACTTCATATTCTGAATTGTTAATTGCAAAGTTTGCTGTAAATAAGTAACTCTTAAAAAGTAAGGCATCTATTAATTTTTGAATTGAATCTACTTTTTCAAATTCATTAAGTTCAATTAAAACTTTTCTTTTATCTACAAGCTTGTCTCTTTCAGACATAAACCGTTCTTCATATACATTAAATTCTTTTATAAGTTCGATATTCCTTTTGCCTTTTAGCTCAAAGCTTCTTTTATAATTTCCAATATTATTAGAGTCTTCAAAATTTGTGTTTATTTCTATGACACCTGCTACTCCTTGAGCACCGTATTTTGTAGCTTTAGAAAATTTCAAAACATTTACTTCTCGTATTTGAGGCGCTAATGTCCTAATAGACAGTGGAGGTCTTCCCATACGGACTCCATCAATTACCCAAAGAGGTCCAGGNTGNGTANCNCCAAGNGTTANAGCNCCANAAAGNANNGGNAAACCATCTGATGTAATACCNGNTTGTTTNCCCCTAAGGTGTTTTCTCAATGCNACTNCCCAAGTATTTGCATTGANNTCAATACCCCATTCATTGAGCCCCTGTTTTTTATATAATTCTTTCTTTTTATACAATCTNGTAAGGTCATTGTTTTTTTTAAATACAANTTTACCATTTATNAATTTAGGTGAATANACGATNCCNTCNTCCTNAATATNTTGAANAACNTCNACNTTATCTAATTTTATNTTTTTNGTNGNCTCNTTNANTACCNNANTCCCCNTNANNNNANNTTTTTCTTCTTGACTAATTAGNTCAAAATCTGCNAGTGTTTTTATTTTTNTGGACTTACTTGATCCNTTGTATNTAGTAGTAAGTGGTANATTTGATTTGATATAAATNANAGTTACNGGNTTCTNTTCGGTATTTGATTTATATATGATTTGNCCTGANTNATTNTCNGCAGTAAGTACTTTGATTTNTGTTTGACTTTCACTNNNAGANATAATTTGNATNNTNTCNGAGTTNTCAAGNACATTCTNGATTGNTTTATATGTTTTAAATAAATGNCTTTCAGTTAGCTCTTCATCATTTATAAATATTCTTANNCCNNCTTCATTTTCGTANGTATATTNCCTNCCNGTNTCATANTCTTCTAGATTTATTGNAAATTTAAATGACTTNGTCCAGAACTTTGANCTTAATAATCTGAGTAATAACTTNNTCNCTATCNTTCATAGAATAANTCANGTTATCAATTTCAATTTTTGGTACAGATGCTGCAACATTAACAACTTCCTCCAAAATAATATTTTCACCAATCTGAGAAAAACCAGATAAGGTATAAAGTGAAAACAAAAAATATCTTATAGTTTTCAAAAATGAATTGATTTAAAGCTAATATTAAGTTTCTAATTTAATCTATTCTAACTATTATTCAAAATCTTGCATCTATTTACTATAGCGGGCAATTTGGAATAACTAAACTCCAATTAGATCAATGGATGGTACAAGTTTTTCCTAAACTTTAGTTTATCACTTCGCGTCAACGGGAAATCAACACCAGTATGTATTTTATTTACAAGTTTTGGAGGAATGAGATTCTTGCTTTATTACTATAGCTTATTTGGTATCTTATTCAATTATAGCTAACTTGAATTCACAATAACTATAAATTTAATAAGATGAAGAAAACAATTTTAGTAGCTTTTTTATTGACATTAACAATATCGTGTAATCAGGCAGTTGAAAAACAAAGCCCCAATACGTCAGATGAATACGCTACAAATTTAAAGACAGCACAAACATTTTTTGAATTATTCCTTACAGAAGATCTAGAGGGTCAAAAACCTTTAATTTGCCCAGGTGTAACCCATTACCCCCCTTTTTACGGAGCGGAGCCTGGTAAATACGATGCTTTTATAGCCGCAGGTAAAGGGTGGATGGATGCCTTTGACGAAATCACTTATAATGCAGAAGTTTGGCTACCAGGTACAGATTCTCTAGGAAATTCAAATGGAAGTGTAAGAACTTACGGAGTATGGACTGCAAAAAATCCAATGAATGGCAACGTTATAACAACCAATGCATATCACTCTTTCGAATTTAATGCCAAGGGTCAAATACATGAAATGAGAGATTACTTTGATGCTTCAGGTGCTATGGCAGCAGCGATGAAGGAAGCGGAGTAATAAACCAAATTATAATTCCTTACAAAACCCTCCTAATTGGAGGGTTTTGTATTTTAAAAAGAGAGACCTTACTCCTTAGGTCAAGGTACTTCTTTGTATATTGTATTAATTAACTGTAAATCAATTGATGATGAGAAAGCTACTATTTGTTTTATGTATTTGTCTACCTGCACTCTTGAGTGCTCAGCAATGGATAACTCCTGTAATTGAAGGGTATGGAAAAATCAAGTATTCAAAAGATGTTGCCGTACAACCGGACACCAATCTAGAATACAAAATGGTTTATAAGATTACGACTAGTGAAACACGGGAAGGGATTAATAAAGGATTGAACGGGATCGCTCATGCCATAAACATGCTAGGCTGTGTAAATATTTCAAGTGATGCNGTTAAAATTGTTGCAACTATTCAAGGTCCAGCTACCACAATAGTTTTGACAGATAGTGCTTACCAAGAAAAATTTGGCAAAAAAAATCCAAACACTGAGGTTATAAAACTTTTATCTAATTACGGTGTAAAATTGTTTGTTTGTTCTCAAGCGACAGCTTATAAAAAAATTGATAATTCTCAAATAAACCAAAATATTACTGAAGCACTCTCTGGCTCAAGCGTGCTTATAAATTATCAATTGAACGGATATGCTTTAATGCAGTAAAAAACTTAATTGACCATTCTGTTTTCTCTTTGCAAGTAATTTACTCAATTCACAAAATGTTTACTCTCTCAGATTACATTGTTAGGGCAAAATCTTCTTGTGTATACTACTTAAGATCCTATATACACCAGTATTAAATTAAGACCAAGATGGGGAGCACTTAATAGTGAACCGTTAAGTTTAAGGGAGTAACTTAGGCCATAGGGTGGAGTCTAAATACAAGGGATGTTTTGGTGTTCCTCTCAAGGATAGATCNATATANTAAAGGGGTATATTCAGGTCACCAAGCCGGTGATTTGGATCAATTTTATCNATAATGGGTTGATTTCCCCAAGCACAGATTCCNATCTTGCACAGTTTACTCATTTCTAATAAATGANCCTGATTTTGTTCTCCTTCAGCATTCATTGATTTAAACAATCCTTTTGGTTGTGTAGAGCGGTAGGCAAATAAATTTCCTACATACAGCCCACCATAACCCCAAGATTTGGTAAAACCTATACATCGTCTAATTGTGGGGTCNTCCATAGTTGAATCAGCAGTTGACGGATTCAACATGATAAACAACACCTTTGGTTTTTTATCATCCCAAATACGCCAAAGGCGATAACGGTACATTTTACACTTAGAAAAGGTGGCCCCTTTAATTGTATTTTTAACTGATATTGAATCCACTAAATTCACTTTTATAATTCTGTCATTTTAGAAAGAATACATATTTATTTTAACGACAACTCAAAGCCAAAGTTAGATTATTTTTCAGCTCTTAAATTTAAGTTAGTAATTTTAGGTTTTTTTGATATCTTACACAACCAAATTAAAGTTGACAATCATGAAGAAGATCTTATTTTACATCCTACTTATTGCTATAACTCTCGGCTGTAGAAATCAATCCCATGGAGCTACTGAACACAACCAACATACGGTCGGTAAAAAAACTGATGCTTCAACAAAGAAGAATTCAAGCCCCCACACCTTTGCTATGAATATGATAGGCGATGCCCATATTCACATTGACTACTCTTCCCCAAGCATAAACGGGAGAATAATTTTTGGAGACCTTTTGCCTTTTGGTGANGTATGGCAATCTGGAACTCATAAGGCTACTTGGTTTGAAACCAATAAAAACTTATTGATTGACAATAAAGTTTTAAAGGCTGGAAAATACGGGTTATTTACAATTCCATCTAAGGAGGAATGGACGGTTATTTTTAATACCAACTGGGATCAATTTGGTAAAGACGATTATGACCAAAAGGACGATGTACTTCGATTTAAAGTAAAACCTGAATATACCGAAAACGTAGTGGAAAGCTTAAAATATAAGGTAGCAAGACTAAGTGATTCAGAGGGCAAAGTTTCCTTAAGTTGGGAAAATGTAAGTATTGGGTTTGAAGTCAAAGTGGAGTAGCCTAAAGTGCAATCCTCTGGTTGGAAAAAAGGACTTCTTAATTTTTTTATAAACTCAAACAATGAGTAAAGATTAATTAGCGTTATTCTTTTTTAATTTATCCACTTCTCTTTTTCCAAAATACATGGCGCCTATTTTGTCGATGACTTCATTGGTGAGATCAAGGGCACTAGCTTTTGATTTTAGAGGGAAGCGGCTTCCGTCAAAGGATACCAATATATTTTCTTTTTGACCGATTACAATCGAGGTATGCAGATATTCGCTGAGGATTTCTTTTAAAGAGTGGGACCATTTTGGATGCTTGGTTTCAAAAACTTCGAGTGTATTAATCGTCGTATACAGTACTCGCTTGTTGGTACTAAAAGAAAGATCTTCTCTCGGTTTGGCTTCAATTTGTTTTTGTGCATTCATTTTAGATCCTAGCAGTAGCATTATGACCACAGCCGTTCGGACCAAACTCAATTTAATCATTTGAAGCTTGTAAGTGTATCCGTTTAGCATACAATCGTTAAGAATAGTTTGTTAAATTTAAGCATTATGAAATATATTGTTTTAGTCGGAATTATTTTGATTGGATTGAGGTTTATTTCTTGTAAACCAGCTGTTGATCAAGAGCGCCCCAACATACTTTTTGTGATTGCTGACGACCAGTCTTTTGAGCATACATCTTATGCTGGCTCCAAATGGGTACAAACACCGGCATTTGATCGAATTGCAAAAGAGGGACTTTATTTTTCTCATGCCTATACCCCCAATGCCAAATGCGCCCCCTCAAGGGCTATAATTTTAACCGGTAGAAACAGTTGGCAGTTGGAAGCCGCGGCAAATCACTGGCCATTTTTCCCCGAAAAGTTCCAAACCTTTCCAGAAGCCTTGCAATCAGCGGGCTATTTTATCGGCAGGACAGGAAAAGGATGGGCTCCTGGCATCGCTGAAAAAGAGGGAAAGCCCAGAGAGCTGGTTGGACCAAACTTTAGTTCACATCAGTTGAAACCACCTACAAAGGCTATTTCAACAAATGATTACTTCAAAAATTTCCTTAGTTTTTTGGAAGCAAAAGAGCCTAAAAAACCCTTCTTTTTCTGGTTTGGTGCACACGAACCACACCGGAACTATAGTTATGGATCGGGAGCTGCTTTGGGGGCAAAAAAGATCGCTATGATCAAGGATATACCCCCCTTTTTTCCAGAATCGGATAGTGTAAAAAATGATATGCTAGACTACGCTTTTGAAATTGAATACTNTGACCAACAACTNGAGAAAATAGTCGATCACCTTGATTCCATTGANGCACTTGACAATACACTCATCATTGTTACCTCAGANAACGGTATGCCTTTNCCAAGAGTAAAAGGCCAGGTGTATCCTTACGACCACCACCTTCCTCTCGCTATTCGATGGGGTAAAGGAATAACAAATCCAGGGCGTATAGTTGATGAACTGGTAAGCTTTGCTGATTTCGCCCCAACCATTTTAAGCCTTGCTAGAGTGGATATTGAGAAATCTAAAATGCAACCCATGGAAGGGAAAAATTGGAAGGATTTTTTTGATGATGACTTTGATCTGGAGAAATCTGATCGCCGCTCTTTTGTGCTAATTGGCAAAGAAAGACACGACGTAGGTAGAGAAAATGATGGCGGTTATCCAGTCCGAGGAATCGTGTCTAAAGACTTCGCCTATACAATCAATTATGAGCCAAATCGTTGGCCAGCCGGAAATCCAGAAACAGGCTATTTAAACACCGACGGCAGCCCTACAAAATCTGAAATACTTAAACGTAACCGAAATAAAGATACACTTTATTGGCACTGGGCGTTTGGCAAGCGTCCAGCAGAAGAATTATACGACCTTAAGGCGGATCCATATTGTATGAATAATTTAGCAGAAACCGCTTCTTTCACCACAGTTAAAAGTGAATTAAAACGCCTGTTGGAGCAAACTTTAATAGAGCAACAAGACCCCAGAATGGAAGATCCACAAACTCCAATTTTTGATGCGTACCCCTACGCAGACAAAAACACACAAAATTATTATACGCGATGGAAAAATGGGGAGCAAATTAAAACAGGTTGGGTGAATCCAACGGATGCAGAAGAGGGGCTTTCTAAATTTGAAGAATAAAGCTTATGGGGGTACTTCCGTAAAAGCTGAAATGAAAAGAGGAAATAACAAGCTTCACGAATAAGAATTCTAAACCATACAGTTAGAGGATTTTTTCTATTTAAATAATGGCATTTAATAAATCTAATTCGTAAATTTAAGGTTACTAACCATAAATCAACAGATATGAATTACGATCGACGAAAATTTTTCACTTCAATTGCATTAGGCGTTGGAGCCACAGCTTTCCCAAATTTTATAGAAGATTTTGATCAGCTAGATCCTGTCAAAGCAACTACTGATATCAATCAGGAGGACATTTCCCTCTGGTTTAAAAAAATTAAAGGAGACCACCGTGTAGTGTATGATGGAAGTGAACCTCACAATACCCTTCCTATAGTTTGGAATTGGGCTTTTTTAGAATCCAATAAATCTGTTGGAGTAAAGGACTCTGATATGACTGCGATGACGGTATTAAGGCATGCAGGGATAGTCTTTGCATTCAATTCTTCTGTATGGAAGAAATTTAAGTTGGGAGAATTGGTGTCGTTTAACGATAATCAAACGGGAAAGCCATCATTGAGAAATACTGTTTATGAGCCCATGGAAGGCGACATGCCATTACCTCCAATACAAGGGATAAAAGACTTGCAAAGTCGTGGGTCGATGTTTTGTGTTTGTGATCTTGCAACGCGAGTTTACGGTTCAGCAGTAGCGAGTAAAATGAACTTAGATCCTGATGATGTGTATGCAGAAATGATAGAGGGCATTTTACCTGGGATTAAACTTGTACCTTCAGGTGTAATGGCACTAGGCCGTGCACAAAATGAAAATTGTGCTTATATTTTTGCAGGTTAAAAAGGTGCAGTATTCTCTAAGATTAAATTAAAAAAAGTTAATTTAGAGATACTATACCTATTGATGAAGAAAATATATTTAGTATTATTTTTACTGGTGCTTTCTTATGCAACCGCACAACAAGAGAGTTATTATTCCTTGTATAGGTACCAAATGAATGTAATCAACCCGGCTTATGCGGGAGCTGAGGCGTCTAATATGTTTTCCTTTACTTCACGCCAACAGTGGGCTTCTATGGATAATGCTCCATCAACATTAGCATTTTCATATTCTTCAGCTCGAAAGAATAATGTTGGTTTGGGAATTTCTTTGGTGTCTGATAAGGTGTTTGTAGAGCAGCAAACGTTTGCTTATGTTGATTTTTCATACAAGCTTGAGATGAATGAAAATACACAACTTTATTTAGGCTTAAAGGGCGGAGGAAATTTTTACAATGCTGACCCTAGTGGACTTGCAACCTATTCAATTTTTACAGACCCAACAAAACAACAAATCTCTAGCTTTAATCCCAATGTGGGTGTAGGAGCGTTTTTAAATGGGGAGAAATTTTGGGTTTCATTTTCTATTCCAAGGCTCTTTAATGCCACTCGAGACAGGGATTTGGCGATCACTTCCAAAGACCGAGTTCACTCCTATTTGGGAGGAGGGGCATACCTTCCCTTGTCTTCAAACTTGTTGTTTAAGCCCTCACTTTTAATCAGAAAAGTAAGCGGACTTTCAGCAACTACCGACCTTACAGCAATGTTGAATTGGAAAAGTGTTTTTGAATTTGGAGCTTCTTTCCGAACCAGTAGTGCAATGTCAGTAATGTCAGTAATCGCTTTAGGAAATTTTGAAGTTGGATATGCCTATGAGGTTCCTACAGAGAGCTCATTGTCTCAACTCAATTTAAAGACGCATGAATTATTACTTAGATTTAATCTTGGGAAAAGCACGCAAGAATCTGATTCAAACGAAGAAGAAGAAGAGTAATAGGTGATCAACGCACAATTCTGGCAAAACGAAGGGCGCATATTAAACCGACTACTGAAAAGCCCACGAGGTAGATAAAAACATATTGGTGTCCAAGTAGACCGGGGAAACGATCTAGATAATACCCCATTAGCGGCCCTGCAAAAATATCAGGGGTATAGCCAGTAAGGGAAATTATTCCTACTGCTGTTCCAGTTAAAGCCAAAGAAATTTTCCCTTCTTGCATAACGGCAAAATAAAGTGCTCTAATAGCGTAAGTCCCAACAGCCAATATGATAAGAGAAAGAAAAAACAACAGGTTTAGATCAGATTTAATGACACCTGAGGCAAAAAGTAAAGAGCCTAAAAGCATGATAAGGAATCCTATAGTAATCCACAATATACTTTTTGATCGGTCGGCTAAAAAGCCAAAGAGGACACATGAAATTGGTCTTAGATACAGTTGGAGCGAACCTATATTTGCCGCTTCTATTTCGTTATAATTCATAACCTCTGAAGCGTATAAGGAATAAATATCAGTGACCTTGTATCCAAAATAAGCACAGAGAATAATCAGCATCAAAAGCCAAACAGATTCCAATTTCAGCACTTTTAGGATATCTTTCAACGAATGAGACGAAGAAGAAATACCCTGTTCCCCGTCCGGTTTTATGTTAAGGTAAAAATAGACCATGACTCCCGAAAGGGCTACTACCAAGGAAGAAAATAAAATTACATATTTAAAAGCATTTTGCCGATCCAAAATATTAGCAGCTTGTACATCGGTTTCTAAAAAGAGGGAATAAATAAATACACCAATTGTCCCCATGAGCGCAGCTACAAGCCCCCTACCTCCGTCAAGAAACCCAAAAGCTTGCCCTTGGTTTTTTGTACCACCCCAAATACGAGTACCCTTGATCATCGCACCCCAAAAAAGGAATACCGTAGTAAATCCCCAATAACCATAAATGATTTGCAATACAAAAAAGGAGGGATAAGTCGCAAGTAAAAGGCCTCCCAATGAGGTTAAAATCAAAGAAATTGCAATTAGTTTACCAGGCAAAAAACGGTCGGCTAATGATCCTCCAAAAATGTAAGAAAAAAGCGCAACTGTTCCATAAACCGAAAACAAACTCCCCAATTCAACATTAGTTAAATCAAATACATCCAAAAAAGTGGGTCTAAAAACTCGAGATAAAAAGTAGGGAAGAATAAAGACTAATTCACCAGATAGAATAAGGAGAAAAATGCTGAGAAAAGAACCTTTGCTTGATGTTGTATTCTTGCTGACTTCGATACTTTAAAACTACTAAATTTTTTCCTTAACTTGAAATTATGTTAAACAGCCTATGAGTAGAGTCAAATTATGTGAGGGTTGTAAAAAAGAATACAACGTGATGTACAGAGTGCAGTACAAAACCGATCGATTGTGGTACTTTTTATGTAAATCTTGCGTGGTAGAAGTTAAACGAAACAACCATCACTATCGTTATGGGGGTACTTGGAAGGGCTAATAAACACTAGAATTAATGAAAAAAGAATACCTCTTTGCTTTGTTATTTTCAATTGCTTTAGCAGTCTTCTTATATTTAAAATTTGGATTTATATTAATTCTGTTTATCCCACCCATTTTTCTGTATTTTTTAAATAAAAGGAACTAAAAAAACCCTCAAAATTAAGAGGGTTTTATTTTTTAAAAAACTTGAGAAGCTTAATCTAGCATCATTACTTTTCGAATGACAACAGATTCGCGTAAATCTCTAATATTCAACATTTTTTCATAGTTTTTGTCAGCGTCCCATGCTTGGACACTAGCAGCAGTTTTAACAAAGTCTGTATAATTTGAAAACCAGTCAACCGTAAAGTAATTCCAATAAATATCGGTGCCCACTTTATCAATTCTTCTTCCTAAAGACCAACCACTACGCGGATCATTTTTGCCTAGACCCTCCCTATAAAGCCCTAATTCCATGGTTTCATAGGTCTTGTTTTTCCCCTGTGCAACCTTCATAAAATTAATGACGCCTACATCATCAGGCAGGCTAACGTCACTTGTTTTTCCGATATCTTTAACTCCTACAAACATGGCTTCAGCGACAATATTTCTCTTTTCTCTCACATCTTCCATAAATGCTCTCCAGTCATTGTCGGTCATACTCGGAAGCGTTTCAGAACGCATTTTTCTCCAGTCGTCCCAGTTCCGTTCTTTTTCCATTTGGCTGAGTGTCATGGGCTCAACAATGATATGGCTAAACGCCGCTTGTGGATTACCCACAACTTCCCAAAGATGCCACCCAGACTGGTAACCTGCATCGATACGAGCTTGTGCAAATTTTGAAAACTTCNCCTTTAAATCTTCAGCGTAATTGTTTCCTTCTTCTACCTTAATAAAAGTTTGTTTGAGGACTACTTGTTCCTGTGCATTCACCCCAAAAGTAAAGGTGAATAATAACAGCATGCATAAATAAATGTGTTTCATTTCAATTGGTTTATGATTAATACATCTAANATAGTATTTTTTCATCTAAGGAAAAAGGATTCAAACCAAAGGAACGAACCTAAGGATAGTTAACTTCGATTATAATTTCATTTCTTCGATTAAAAAATTTATATGGGGAGTTATAGCCCAATACAACAGCAGGACCTTTAAATTCGATTTTATTTTTTTCCAAAGACTCTTGAAGGAGTTCGGTATAGTAATTTACCTTAGATGTATTGGAGTAGCCGCCGTATTCAATCGCTGCAAAATAGGCTTCTTTTGATTGAATGATTTTGACACTTTTATTTTGAGGGCTAGGAGCTTGTTCTATGTTGCTAGGTAGCACAAATGACATCTTTTCACTACCCTCTGTTTTTTCCATATGGACAGGGGTTGTCATTGCGATTTTAAGATTGGATTCGTTGGATCCAGAGATGTATTGAAAGAGCTTTCTAAAATTTTGTCCAGACTCTGGATTACCTTGGGTCTGAACCATAGCTACTGAGGGGTAGTATCTGATTTCAAAATTGTCATAGCTTTTAATCAGTTTAAAGGGTTGGGATTCATAGCCTTGTGACATAAATAGTAAAATTAATAGTGGAACAAATTTCATAGCATTTAATTTTATATAAAAGGTCAAGGTACTAAAATCTCACTGTACCGATTGTTTTATAACAATCTGGAGATTTAAAAATAATAGTACAAACAGGACCTGTTTACTTATTTAATCTTTACTTTCGCAACCGTAGGGCTTCACACCCTACTTTTTTAAAAGGATAACAAGGCTATGGTTGGCTGGACTTATCCTTTTATTTTTTTGAANTGGTTGAAAGAGTCGTTCAATTGTGTATTTTTAGTGTTAAAGAACCACTTAAAATGCAACAGCCGTTATGTCAAATTTCAGTCTCAAAGGAAAAACAGCATTAATCACTGGTGGAGGTAGTGGGATTGGAAAAGCAATAGCGACTACTTTTGCAAACCAAGGAGCCAAGATCCTTATTTTCGAAACAGATTCAAATGCTGCGGAGCAGACTGTCTTTGAAATTCAAGAGACAGGAAACGCCGCTGAAGCCCATTTAGTCGACGTCACCGAGTTTGACCAAATAAACACCCTAGTTCAATCCATTGCTGAAAAAGATTCTATTGATGTATTAGTAAACAATGCAGGTATTGCTCATATAGGCACAGCTGAATCAACAGCAGAGGTAGATTTTGATCGCCTGTATAACGTCAATGTGAAAGGGGTGTTTAATTGTACTAAAGCTTGTATTCCTTTTATGAAAAATGCAGGAAAGGGGGCAATTGTCAACATGGCTTCTATAGCAGGATCTGTAGGAATAAAAGATCGCTTTGCGTACTCAATGACCAAAGGCGCGGTTTTGGCGATGACCTATTCTATAGCCAAAGACTTTTTGGAGTATAACATTCGCTGTAATTCCATCTCACCAGCTCGAGTACATACTCCTTTTGTAGATGGGTTTATTTCAAAAAATTATCCTGGACAAGAAAAAGAAATGTTTGAAAAACTATCAAAAACACAACCCATCGGAAGAATGGGAACTCCAGAGGAAATCGCTACTCTCGCATTGTACTTATGTTCAGACGAAGCGGGATTCATCACAGGTACGGATTATCCCATAGACGGAGGCTTTATAAAATTAAACGGAAAATAAGTATATGAAACTGATTCGATTTGGAACAAATGGTAACGAAAAACCAGGAGTACAACTTCAAGACGGTACTCGAATTGATGTTAGTAATTTTGTAGAAGATTACAATGAGAAATTTTTTGGTTCAGGAGGTATTCAAGCTCTTGAGTCTTGGTTGGTTGACAACCAAGCTCATTGTGCTGTTATTGACTCTAGTGTTCGATTGGGGGCTCCTCTAGCGAGGCCTTCTAAGATCGTTTGTGTTGGCTTAAATTATGCCAAGCACGCAGAGGAAAGTGGTATGGAACCACCAAAAGAGCCGGTCCTCTTTTTTAAAGCAACATCAGCAATTGTAGGTCCAAATGATAATATTATCATCCCCAAAGGGAGTGTCAAAACAGATTGGGAAGTGGAACTTGCCGTAGTAATCGGAGCCAAGGCATCTTATGTTAGTAAAGCTGACGCATTGAGTCATGTTGCAGGTTACGTATTACACAATGACGTCAGTGAACGCGANTTTCAAATAGAACGATCCGGTCAGTGGGTCAAGGGAAAAAGCTGCGATACGTTTGCACCTCTGGGACCTTTTATCGCAACAGCTGACGAGATCGCCGATCCTAATCAACTGAATTTATGGCTTAAACTCAACGGGGAAACCATGCAAAACAGNAGCACAGAAGATTTTATTTTTAATGTTCAAGNAGTGGTTAGCCATATTAGCCAGTTTATGACCTTACTACCTGGCGACATTATTTCTACGGGCACACCCTTTGGTGTAGGGCTGGGATTTAATCCTCCTAAATATCTTGTACCTGGTGATGAAGTTGAGTTAGGAATAGATGGTTTGGGAGTATCAAAACAAAAGGTTGTTGCACACAAAGACTAAGGATGAAAATCGATTCACATCAGCACTTTTGGAAGTATAATCCCCAGCGAGATGGGTGGATTGATGTATCAATGAAAGCAATCCAAGCAGATTTTTTCCCATCGGATTTAGAACCTCATCTGCAACATCACAAGATCGATGGCTGTATCGCTGTTCAGGCAGATCAATCAGAGGAAGAAACAGAATTTTTACTTGAACTAGCTGCTGAGTATACCTTTGTAAAAGGAGTTGTGGGGTGGATAGATTTACGAGCAGTAAATGTAGAAGAACGCTTGGAATATTTTTCTCAGAACAGCTTTTTTAAGGGAGTCAGACATATTGTTCAGGCTGAAAAAGAAGATTTTCTACTGTCTGCTGATTTTCAAAAAGGGATCAGTACATTAAGTCAATTTAAGCTTCCTTACGATATTTTAATTTTCCCCAATCAATTGGAATCAGCCATCCAAATGGTAAATCAATTTCCCGATCAGGAGTTTGTCTTGGATCATATTGCAAAACCGTATATAAAAAAACAAATTTTACACCCTTGGAAAAGTTTAATTCATGAATTGGCAAAAGCACCGAATGTGTCTTGTAAAATTTCTGGGCTTATTACGGAGGCGGATTTAAAAAATTGGGAAGCGGGGCAAATCGAACCCTATCTAGATGTTGTTTTTANTGCCTTTGGAGAAGATCGAGTTCTATTTGGATCAGATTGGCCCGTTTGTTTATTGGCAGGGGGCTATGATGAGGTAGTCAGTTTGGTTTCAAATTATACGGTTGACTTTTCTTCTGAGGCAAAAGAAAAACTTTTTGGAGCAAATGCAGCTAGAATTTACAATATTATAGAATAAGGGATATGGATTTACAATTGAAAGGNAAAGTCGTAGTGGTAACAGGAGGCTCTAAAGGAATTGGTTATGGGATATGTGAACGGTTGATTCAAGAAGAAGCTCAAGTTGTAATCATCGGTAGAAATAAAAAAACAATACCAGAAGCAGTAAACCAACTTTCCGCTGCAGGGGGAAAAGTGGGTTTTGCTTATGCTGAACTTACAGATGCTGCTGCATGTAAAAAAGCTGTTCAAGAAGTACTTGATCAGTATGGTGTAATTGATGGATTGGTTAACAATGCAGGGGTCAATGACGGTGTGAGTTTGGCTGAGGGAGATTTTGACACCTTTACCCAATCGCTCCACAAAAACCTTACGCATTATTTTATGATGGCTCATTATTGCTTACCGGCCTTAAAAAAAACCAAAGGAGCTATTGTAAATATCGGTTCAAAAACAGCTGTAACTGGACAGGGAGGAACCTCAGGCTATGCAGCTGCAAACGGAGGGAGGAATGCACTCACCCGTGAGTGGGCAGTAGAATTGCTACCCTACTCAATTCGAGTAAATGCGGTCATCGTTGCAGAATCGTACACTCCATTGTATGAAAAATGGATTCAAACTTTTCCTGACCCTCAGACGAAACTCAAAACGATAGAAGACAACATTCCATTAGAAAACAGAATGACTACTCCAAAAGAGATAGGCAGTGCCGTTGCTTTTTTATTGTCTCAACAATCCAGTCATACTACCGGTCAGCTTTTGTATGTTGACGGGGGGTATACACATTTAGATCGATCCCTATAAACAAGTAGTATATGAATTCAAAAAATAAAGCAGCAGTTGTCCCTAAAGAATTGGTGATTCCCTTTGTACTTATTACTTCATTATTTGCACTTTGGGGCTTTGCAAATGACATTACCAACCCGATGGTTTCCGCATTTAAAAAGATATTAGAATTAAACAACACCCAGGCATCATGGGTCCAAGCGGCTTTTTACGGGGGCTATTTTACTATGGCCTTACCGGCAGCCTATGTAGTAAAAAAGTACTCTTACAAGATTGGAATCTTAGTTGGTTTGGGACTTTATGCTACTGGGGCTTTGTTGTTTTTTCCTGCAGCAGCTTTAGAAAATTACACCTTCTTTTTAGCAGCACTCTACATACTTACCTTTGGTTTGGCTTTTTTGGAAACTACAGCCAATCCTTTCATCCTCTCCATGGGAGATGAAGCCACGGCTACCCAAAGGCTGAATCTGGCACAAGCGTTTAATCCTCTTGGGGCACTTATGGGGCTGCTCGTAGCACAGACTTTTATCTTAGGTTCGCTTCAGTCAGACGATGTGGATGCCCAAGGAAATGGAATCTACGAGACGCTTTCTTCTTCTGCCAAGGCAGCAGTCAAAACCGCAGATCTTGAACTTATACGAAACCCTTATGTTGCACTTGGGATTTTTGTCCTTCTTCTTTTGGTGCTGATTGCTTTTGTTAAAATGCCAGAAGAATCCAAAAGCCACAAGACTTCAAACATGTGGGAGTCCATCAAAAGAATTTATAAAAAAGAACATTTTGTAGGTGGCGTTATTGCACAGCTTTTTTATGTAGGAGCTCAAATCATGTGCTGGACATACATTTATCAATATGCTGAAAATTTAGGGATCAATAATCAAAAGGCTGTTAATTATGCCTATGCCGCCTTGATCATCTTCTTAACAGGACGTTTTATATTTACTTATGTACTGAAATTCATCAATGCTGGCAGGCTTATAATGTATCTTGGAATATTGGCAGCAGTATGCTGTTTAGGAACAATTTTTATTTCCGGGGAAGGCGGTTTATACGTTTTGGTACTCACCTCTTTTTGTATGTCACTCATGTTCCCGACCATCTATGGAATTGCCTTAAACGGATTAGGAGAGGATGCCAAACCAGCTTCTGCATTTTTAGTAATGGCTATAGTTGGAGGAGCCTTTATGCCAATTTTGCAAGGGATGATTTTAGATATTGGAGGTCAAGGTTATAACGATGTTTTAATCCTTGGAGTACCCGAAGTCAATTTTTCTTTTATTCTTCCCCTGGTGTCTTTCTTAGTTGTGATACTATTCGGGTACCGAAACTTAAACCCTGCAAAATAAAATGGCTGATCAGCGAAAAAAATACTGTTTTGCCCTAGACCTTAAGGAGGATGAAACCTTGATGGAGGCTTATATTGAACATCATAAAAAAGTATGGCCCGAGATTCTTCAACAGATTAAAAGTACTGGAGTTGAGTGTATGGAAATTTATCGAGTATCCAACCGCTTATTCATGATCATGGAAACGAAAGCAGACTTTTCATTAGAGGCAAAAGCAGCCATGGACAAAAGCAATCCAAAAGTTCAAGAGTGGGAAGAATTGATATCCAATTACCAGCAAGTGCTTCCCAATGCCAAGCCAGGAGAAAAGTGGGTCCAAATGGAACAAATTTTTAAACTTTAAAAGGTGCTGAGCTACTGGGAACAATCTGCAATGCTAGATTACGATTTAGTGGTCTTAGGTGGAGGAATCACGGGCATGTTTTGTGCGTTGTCTTATCGAGAACGTTATCCTAAAGCTCGTATTGCCATTTTAGAACGCGGCTTATTTTCATCAGGAGCAAGTACCAAGAACGCAGGGTTTGCTTGTTTTGGATCTTTATCTGAATTGATTGATGATACCCAACACATGGAATCACAAGCATTACTCGATTTAGTTCAGTTGCGAATGGAAGGACTTACACTTTTAAAAAAGACTTTAGGGGAAAGTGAAATCGGGTTTCAATCCTTAGGAGGATATGAGCTATTCTTTGAAGAAACCCCAAGAGCAATTGATAAAATAGAGGAGATCAATACGCTATTATATCCTTTGTTCGGGCAAGCAGTTTTTCAATTGAATAATTCTAAAATTGAAAGCTTTGGGTTTAGTAAAAAACAAGTATATCATCTGATTGAAAACCCGTTTGAGGGCCAGCTTAACAGTGGCAAAATGATGCGTGCCCTCAGGTCAAAAGTCAACAGTTGTGAAATCGATTATATGACCTTAACTGAAGTCAACGGATTTGACCTGTCGAAGCCCAAGCCTAAAATTGCAGTTGAGTTAAAGGACCAAAATATTGAAATTAACACCCACAAATTAGCTGTTTGTACCAATGCTTTTTCAAAGCAGTTTTTTCCCAAACTCAAGCTGAATCCAGGACGAGGATTGGTTGTTTTAACCAATCCGATTGAAGGCTTAAAAGTAAAAGGGGCCTTCCATTACAAAGAAGGATACTATTATTTTAGGAACATAGACAACAGAATCCTTTTTGGTGGGGGGAGAGCCTTGGATTTTAAAGGCGAAACGACTACTGATTTTGGATCTAATTCGAAAATCAAACAGCAGTTACTAGAAGATTTAAGCAACATCATTCTTCCAGATCAACCGTTTAGTATTGAAATGGAATGGTCTGGGATCATGGCATTTGGGAAGAATAAAACCCCTTTAGTAGAAAAGATCGATTCGAATATTGCCCTTGGGGTTCGTCTAGGAGGTATGGGTATAGCTATTGGTAGTAAAATAGGGGAGGCCACAGCACAGCTATTGTTTGACTAGACCGGTAAGCAAGAACACAAACGAAATCCTATTAGTTTTTGTACTTTAGGACTAATTTTTAACCCCAAACCGTATACATCTAAACATCAACAAAAAAAACAATTGAATGAAATTTAAAATCCTTGTACTCACACTGCTTTTTTGTGGGGTGAACTTTGCCCAAAAAGACACTAAAAAAGATAAGGCAGAAAAGAACGAAAAAACAATAGAAGAACTTACTAAATCAAGTAAAAAAATAGAAGGCCTTTTCACCATCTATCAGGACACTGTAACAGCGGAAGTTAAAATGGCCCTTAAAGAAGAGCAGTTCCAAAAGGAGTTTATTTATTTTTCACAAATTGCTGATGGAATTCTTGAGGCGGGTAGTTTTAGAGGTTCATACAGGAGCTCAACTTTATTTGAAATAAAAAAGTATTACAATAAAATTGAAATTATAGCACCAAATACAAACTATTATTTTGATCCCAAAAACCCGCTCTCAAAGTCAAAAGATGCGAATATTTCAGATGCACTAATAGCAAGCAGTAAAATTCTAGCACACGATAAGGAAAACGGATTATACCTGATTAATGCCAATGACCTCTTTTTATCAGAGACCTTCACTCGCGTAAAACAGCCAAAAGGTCCAAAATCATCCCCAAATGCATTTAGTTTAGGTTCTTTTGATAAAAAGAAATCTAAAATAGAGGAGATAAAAAACTACCCAGAAAACACCAACATCAAGACGGAATATGTCTTTAGAAACCCAAGTGTTAGAAATGGAGGATCTGAGGCGGTAACAGACGCTAGAAATGTATCTATTAAAGTATTTCACAGTTTTTTAAAAATGCCTGAGGATGATTATGAAGTGAGAATGGATGATCCACGAGTAGGGTATTTTATCACTCAGGTAAATGATCAAACGGCAACCACTACCACGAATTATCGCGATATGATCAACCGTTGGAAGCTAATAAAGAAAAATCCTGATCAAGCGATCTCTGAACCCGTGAAACCGATTACTTGGTGGATTGAAAACTCTACCCCAATGGAATGGAGAGAAACAATAGCTGAAGGGGTTCTCGCATGGAATAAAGCTTTTGAAAAAGCGGGTTTTAAAAATGCGATAGAGGTTAAAATTCAACCTGACGATGCCAATTGGGATGCAGGTGATATTCGTTACAATGTTTTGCGCTGGACGTCCTCTCCAAGACCACCCTTTGGAGGCTATGGACCAAGCATGAAGAATCCTAAAACAGGAGAAATTATTGGAGCAGATATTATGTTAGAATTTGTTCATTTTACAAATCGAGTATTTTATGACAAGCTTTTTGTAAACGCATCAGAAGCTATGGATCTAGAAACTTATGAAGAACTACAACAAAGCAAAGAGAATAAAGAGTCACCTAAATACTGTTCTTTAGGAAGTCTAATGCATGAAAACCTCCTTTTTGGGAATACGTTTTTACAAATAATGAATGCCTCAGATTTTGAACTTGAGAAGGTCAAAAAGGAAAGTATGAAAGCACTTATAATGCATGAAGTAGGCCATACTTTAGGCTTGAATCACAATATGAAAGCAAGTCAATTATTTAGCCCTGAGGAATTATATGATGCCGAATTTATTGAAGGGAAAGCCTTGACAGGATCGGTAATGGATTATGCTGGACTAAACATTAATCCTGACCGAGACAAACAAGGGCAATACGCAGATACTGCTGTAGGACCTTATGATGTTTGGGCAATTCAATTTGGATATCAACCATACGAAAGTGCAGAAGAACGCGAAGCAATTTTAGAGCGTTCAACCGAAAAAGAATTGATTTTTGGAAATGATGCAGACGACATGCGCTCTCCTGGAAAGGCAATTGACCCGCGTGTAATGACAGGGGACCTTTCATCAGACCAGATACAGTATTCTATTGATCGAATCAAGTTAGTTAACAATTTAAAAAAGAACATTAAAAATCAGTTTAGTAAAGACGGTGAATTTTACGATGATTTGAGACGTTCGTATTACGTGTTAAATAGTCAAGCAGCCAGAGCTGGAGATATTTTGTCAAGATTTATCGGTGGAGTATATGTAGAAAGAGCTGCCTACGGACAAAAAAATGCTCAGCAGCCTTACACTCCAGTGAGTTTGTCTGATCAAAAGCGAGCTTTTAGTGCCATTAGTTCACATATTTTTGCTCCAAACGCATTCAGTACTCCCAAAGAGGTCTATAATTACCTTGCCAAGAAAAGAAGGGGATTTGAGTTTTTCTCAGGACCTGAAGACCCTAAGATTCACAATATCGTATTAGGATATCAATCAAGAGTTCTAGCTCATCTGTTACACCCCAATACTTTACAGCGGATTGTAGACTCTGAACTTTATGGCAATCAATATAAGCTAGATCAATTTATGACTGATTTAAACAAGACTCTCTTTGCTGCAGATATTAAAGGAAATATCAATTCCTTTCGTCAAAACTTACAACTGACTTATGTTAAAAGATTAATCGAAATGGTCTCTGGGAGAAAGGCCTCCAGATTCAACACCATGGCTCAATCTATGGCACTTTATAATTTGAATGAAATTCAGGGATGGACAAAAAAGCCAAAAGGAGATATTGGCTCTATAGCACACAAAACACATTTAACAACCCTGATTCAAAATGCTTTAAAAGAAGTTAAGTAAAACAATGAAAGGTTTAACGGTAAGCTTAGAAGTATGAGACATTATGTACTATTCTTTCTCGCCCTATTCTTGATAGGGTGTAAAGCCACGGAGGAAAAGCGACCCCCCAACATTATTTTTATTTTGACCGATGATCAAGGTTATGGAGATTTAGGTATTTATGGAGCAGAGGACATTAGCACTCCCCATTTGGACCAAATGGCTGCTGAAGGAGCCTTATTTACTTCTTACTACGCCACTCAACCGGTTTGTTCTGCCTCCAGGGCTTCAATATTAACAGGCTGCTACCCGGATCGTATCGGGATTCACAATGCTTATAGCCCAGGGTCAAAAGTGGGACTGAACCCGGAGGAAACAACCCTGGCAGAACTACTCAAAGATCGAGGTTATACAACTGGAATTTTTGGTAAATGGCATTTGGGAGATGCCCCAAAGTTTTTACCTCGCAAACACGGTTTTGATGAATTTTACGGGATTCTTTATTCTAATGATATGTGGCCTAAACACCCACAACAAGGAACTGTTTTTAACTTTCCAGACATTTCACTTTATGAAAATGAAACTCCTCTGCGTGTTTTGGAAGATCAAACCTTTCTTACTGCTGCGCTTACTGAAAAAGCGATAGGTTTTATCAAAAAGAATAAAGCAACACCATTTTTTGTTTACCTGCCACATCCCCAGCCTCATGTTCCTTTGTTTGCTGCTGAGGCATTTCAGAATACCCAAGCCAGAGGATTGTATGGAGATGTCATCAGTGAAATTGACGATAGTGTAGGACAAATACTTAAAACTCTTAAGGAGGAAGGTTTAGAGGAGACTACCATAGTTATTTTTACTTCAGACAATGGCCCTTGGCTTTCGTATGGTGGGCATTCGGGTTCACCAGGAATCTTTAGAGAAGGGAAAGGAACCAATTGGGAGGGTGGACATCGAGTCCCAGGGATTGTTCGTTACCCAAAAGCAATTCAACCCAATACCCGTATTGATGCGCCTGCTATGGGCATTGATTGGCTACCGACTTTGGCGGAGTTTACGCGGAGTAATTTACCTGAGAAAAAAATAGATGGAGAATCTCTTGTACCGCTTCTTACAGGAAAAACGGTCCAGTCACCACACGATAATTTTTTCTTTTACTACCGTACCAATGAATTACATGCCGTTCGACATAAGGACTGGAAATTATACGTTCCCCATACCTATCGAAGTTTAAACGGACGTCAAGGAACCAATGATGGATTCCCTGTACCGTATGACATGAATGAAATTAGCGAAGCCGAGTTGTATGATTTAAGTCAAGATCCAGAAGAACAAGTTAATCTTGCAGTAGCCCATCCAGAATGGGTTGATAAAATATCTAAAATTGCAGATTCAGTTCGTGGGGTATTAGGAGATCGATTAACTGGAATCAAAGGTTCAGAGGTTCGTCCTGTAGGAAGGATTGATTAAGAAGACCAAGGCCCGTGTACTAAATCTTGACGGTCATTATCGGTTCTTAAGAAGCCATGTGCTCCAAAATAGTCACGTTGAGCCTGAATAATATTTGCACTACTATTCTGAGTTTTTAATGCAGCGAAATACGTCCAAGCACTTTGCATACAGGGGATAGGAATTTCATTGGTTACCGCTCGCTGAAGTAGTTCTTTCCAATTCTCTTTTCCATCGTTTAAATGCTCTTTAAAACCCTCACTTAAAAGCAGCATAGTATTGTCTTGCAAAAGTTTAATGCAATCATCCATAAGATCGGACTTAATAATACAGCCCTCAGCCCAGACGGAGGCGACTTGACTTAAATCCAATGTCCATTTGTATTCTTTTGCAGCTAGGGTGAGCATTTCAAACCCTTGATGATGGTTAATCCATCGGGATAAATCGTAAGCGTTTTTAAGTAGTGCGGAGGAAATTTTAACAGTGGATTTGGGGTTGTCAAAATGTTTTGAAAAATGAACACGTTCTTTTTTAAAAAAGGAGAGATAACGCGCATGGAGTGCCGCTGCCATAAGCGAATTAGGATAGCCTAGGGCTGTAGCTGAAGCTGTTGCCCATGCTCCTGTTCCTTTGTTGGAAGCCTGATCTCGAATTAATTCAATAAAAGGAGTCTCACCTTCTCGATATTTTAATAGCGATGCGGTAATCTCTAAAAGGTAACTTTTACTTTTAGTTGCGTTCCATTGACTTAGAGTTTTTTGAATCTCATCATGTGACATAGTGCAGCTTGCTAGGGCGTATAGTTCAGCTAGCAACTGCATTTCAGCATATTCAATTCCATTGTGTACCATTTTGACAAAGTGCCCTGCACCACCTGTTCCAAAATAGGCACAACAAGGAATTTTGTTCCTGTTCTTTGCAGCGATTTTAAATAAGTCCTCCTTTACAATTTCATAGGCGGTATGATCACCTCCAACCATTAGGGAAGGTCCTTTTAAAGCACCTTCCTCCCCTCCGGACACACCAACACCCAAAAATAAAATGCCTTCGTCGTGCAGCCTTTTTGCTCGCTTCTCAGTTTCTTTATAATGCGCATTACCTCCGTCTATGACAATGTCTCCTTTTGAAAGCAAGGGGATCAACTGTTCAAAAAAATGGCTGGTCGCTTTTCCTGCGGGCAGCATAATAAATATTTTTCGTGGCTGCTCAAGGACGGAAACAAAGTCCTTTAATTCCTCAAAGGCTTGGGCTTGATTAAGTTCAGTGTAAAGTTGCTTTTTTTTCATTGCAACCTCTTCTTCCTTTCCTTCTACACGTCTGTTAAATAAGGCTAGAGAGATTTCATTTTGAGAAAAATTTCTGCTTAGACTGGTTCCCATGACTCCCATTCCGGCAATCCCCCATTGCATTTTAGTGTTCATTGAGATAGGGTTTTAGTTGTTTAATCATTTGTCTGACAGGCAGGCTACTGTTCAGTTTGATGCTTTCTTTTGGGGCCTCTAGGGTATCCAATTGACTTTGTAGTAAGCCAGGGGGCATAAAATGAGTACGTTCTTCCATTCGCTTTTGCAAGACAGTACTATCAGTATCCAGATACACCCAAAGAATTGAATCATGAGGTAAATCATTACTCAAGAGCTGTCTGTACTTCTTTTTTAAGGCCGAACAAGCTAAGACAGTGTTAGTTCCTAAATGA
Source organism: Flavobacteriaceae bacterium TMED48 (assembly GCA_002167945.1). GTDB lineage: Bacteria > Bacteroidota > Bacteroidia > Flavobacteriales > Flavobacteriaceae > MS024-2A. Next base: position 25,059 of record NHDB01000042.1, read on the forward strand.
TTTTTCAGGCAGGCATTGATTTGCTTTAACCAAGGGAAGCGATCTGTGTCGTTTAGTGGAATTCCATTATTCATTTTCTTTTTATTTTCCTGAGAATGAAAGTCATCTCCCTCTAAAAAAGTGTAATTGTAAGTGGATGCTAAGGCTTTCCCTAAGGTGGTTTTTCCACATCCACTCACACCCATTACAATAATAATTTTAGACACATCGTAAAGTTATAAATTCGATTGAAATTTGAGTATTAAAGCGCATTCCAATTCAGGGTTTGATTTGTTTCAGCAGCTTTTTTTGCGAGGCTCAATATTTTAGAAACAATCACATTATTTTCAAGACTATACAGACTAAAGGGAGGAAGTTTTTTATTGTATTTAGTTACTTCAAGCAGGAGTCTAAAAGGATCTTTTTGGTTGGAGGCAATCGAGGGGGGCTTATGGGTATAGGTTCCCTTTTTTTCATTTTCTAACACGATCATTTCCCTACTGGTTTTGGTATCTATATAACCGTTTGAACCGTAGACTTGCATGTCTTTTCTATTGTGGGACCAGTTCCAAGAGGCCTGAATAAGAACCTGTTGTTTAGGATATTCCAAAATAATTGTGGTGTCATCATCCACATCGGGATAGCGGTCTGGTTTTGTTTGCTTGGCAATACAACTGATCCTTAGAGGGGCTTGTCCTTCTAAAAACCAAGTTGCAATGTTCGCACCATAACATCCAAAGTCAGTCAAAGCTCCACCTCCATTTTGAACCGGGTCGGTCAACCATTCTAAAAATTCCGGAGAACAGCCGATTTCTTGAGGGCCAGGGTGACCTGTATTGAAGACCATTTTCGTCAAGCCGCCTATCAGATCATTATCGACCATTTTTTTTGTTTCATAAGTACTTTCATACCAAGAAGTCTCATAATTTGTAAGGATAGGAGTTTGGTATTTTTGATGCAGGGCTTCAATTTTTTTTACTTCCTGATAGTTGGTTGCCAGAGGCTTTTCTACCATGATGGGGATTTTAAGAGGGGCAAAAAATTCTACAACCTCAAGGTGCTTGTTAGTTTGATTAAAAGCGGATACTGCTTCAGGTTTTGCTTTTTGGTTCAGACTTTTATAGCTGCCAAAAAACAGCGAATCGGGAAGGTTATATTGCTTTTGATATTTAGCTATCGCTTTTTGGTTGGTTTCAACTATTCCGACCACGACTACATCATCCCCTTTCCGATTAAAAATCCAGTGCACATGATCGTGAACTAATCCTATAATGCCTAGACGAAGAGGTTTCTCTTCATTTGTTTTTGACAGTTGCAAGTTTGTGGAATATGATTTATTGAAGTTCAATAGAAGTAACCCAATGTACAACAATTGATACAGGGGGAAGGATTTTCGAGACATACTTTTTGTATATTGACTTTTGAATTAAAATCCAATATACTAATTAAATACTCAATTAGGATGAATAGAATTAAAGCCACGCTAACTGTAATTAGTTGTTTTTTTGTACTTTCTGTGTATGCCCAAGACCGGCCAAAAAAGCTATTAGCAATTTTTGCGCATCCAGATGACGAGCAATCAATAGGCCCTCTTTTAGTAAAATCAGTGGAAGAAGGCGTAGAAGTTACTCTAGTTATTGCTACCGACGGTCGTTTGGGTGTAAATGAATACACAGACTATGATGCTGGTGATGGATTGGCTACCATACGTAGGGCTGAGATGCAATGTGCCGCAGAAGTTTTAGGAGTTAATTTAATTCATCTTGACTATCATGACCAACTTAAAGCAGCCGAAGGATTTGACGGACATATTCCTCATGTTCAGAGTTTGATTTTAGAGCTTAAAGAAATCATCACTAAAACAGCTCCAGATGTTATTATTACCTGGGGTCCTGATGGTGCAACTACTCATATGGATCACCGTTTAGTAGGCGCCTCTGTAACCCAGGTTTTTGTTTCTCAACTTTGGGACCACCCGATGGATTTGTTTTATTTTGGAATTCCTAAAGATTTATTGCCCTCACCCAAAGCAAAGACGCTAAGAGGTCAAGATCCGAGCTATTTAACGACTCGAATCCCTTTTTCAGAAGCGCACTATAATCAAGCTTACGAGGCATTATTATGCCACAAAAGCCAGTATCCTGCTGAGGTGGTCGCTCAAATTAAAAAAGAACGAACGCAGTGGGGTAATACAATCTATCTACGACAGTTTGCAATTCCAGAAAAGGGAAAGGTTTCGTTATTCTAGTCCTCCAACTAGGGCGGTGTTTGGAAATAAAACTTGTTGACTTTTGATTTGGATACCACTTATACCCGTATTCCACAAATACAATTTTTTTAAAGCAGGGAGTTGTTTTGCAATATCAAATATTTGTTGATCAACCTGAGTGCTGTGGAGGTTCAAAATTTCAAGATGATTGAGAGAACTCAATAGATCCAAATTTGTATCTGATAAATCGTTATTTTGAAGATATAACCGTGTTAGATTTTCCATCTGAGCAATAGCATCTAGTGCACTGTTTTGGACATTTGCTTCGCTTAAATTTAGCCAAGTGATATAGGAAGCATAGTCAGCCAAAACAGCTATAGTCTCTTCGGTTATTTCTTTTCCTTGATAACGAATGTCAAGTAAAGAATTAGCTGCTGAGAGTTTTCTCCAACTTAATTGCTGTTTTTCAAGACGGGAATAGTCTTGCTCAGAAAGGGGTTTTAAACTTACTTTTTCATACCAAGGCTTCTCTCTTGAATCAAGACTGTAGTGTTTGAGTAGCAAATGCTGGATATCTGAGCTTAAACGCTGCTCTGAAAGCGGTTTGTCAATTTCAGCTCCTTCTAAGATCCACCATTCAATCAATTCAATTTCAGCGTAGGTTAGCGGAATGCCTGCGGGGGGCATAAACCTTTTATCTGACTGTTCTTTGATAATCCGATTGTAAACTAAACTTTTATCTAAGTCTTTTTGTACAATTGCTTTACCGCTACTGCCTCCTTTAAATAATCCTACTGCTGTAGTCATATTGAGTCCTCCTCTTTGAATTTGATCGTTGTGGCATGAGGTACACTTTCTTTCAAATAAGGGTTGTATTAAATCCTTATAAGCATAGATACTATCTAGGGAAACATCAGTAAAATTTCGTTCAATTTCCTCATCGATAAGTTGTGCTTTAATCCATTCTGGAGCACCTTCGTAAAGGTAATTTTCTCCATGAGTTAATGAACCTCCGTTATGACCAACGAACAATAGTGCGAGTATGACCAACAGATTGTTTAGTTTTTTAAAATCAGGAATATTGAAAGAGGAAGATCGCATCATCCAACCCAATCCACAAAGAATGGTTAACAGTATTCCTGACCATTGATGAAGTGAAAGTTGAGCTTCAATATAATGTCCACTATTAGACAATAACAGACCGAGAACAACTGCTAGGGCAGAGGATATAAAAGAAAAAAACCAAAGTAAAGAGGTATTATTTATTCTACTTCGAATGGCAGGGAAATCGAAAAGTACTGCTAGAATTAGAAACCCAATAGGGAGATGCACCACTAAAGGGTGGAGCCTACCGATAAACGAACTAAATTCAAGTAAAAGCATCTTTATACACGATGAAGTTTGATTGGATAGGTTTTACCAGAATTCCATTGGGGCACATAGATATTTTCATCGTCATCTATACAAACGTCGTGTGGGTTTAAAAATGTTTTCTGATCATAAGCCGGTGCTTTAAGCTTTCCATTTTTGTAAGTGGGAGTACTCCCTCCAGGCATGGAGATCACTCGGTTGTTTTGATCCAGTACAGCGAGCATACCGTCATAAGTTCCCCAGTCTTTGGTTACAATGACAGCAAAGTAAAGCATATCATTTTTAAGAACGGGTCTGCAGATATAGCATGAGGGGAGGGATATAGTTTCTAAATAGTCACCCTCAAGGGTAAAACGCTTAAAACAATTTGCGGTTCTAGAAGTAATCAACAAACAAGGTTGCATTCCTTTTCTTGTATCCAGAGTAATCCCATGACAGCAATCAAATTGGTCATCAGCAGTTCCTTTTCCTCCAAAATGACGAATGTAATTTCCTTTTGAATCGTATTGAATGATAAAATCTAAACCATAGCCGTCAACGATATAGATATCCCCATTGGGAGCAATAGCAGTTTCAGTCGGCTTAAATTGAGAATCTTCTTTATAATCTTCAATTTCTTTAGGGGTAAAAAATTCAAGTAGTTTTTTACCATCTAGAGTAGTTTTACAAACCTTGTGAGTGTCGGGATCAGTAATAAACAAAAACTCTTCATTACCTTCTGTTGATAGCGTGAGACCGTGTGCTCCAGGATAGTCAGTGCCCCAGGCATCTAAAATTTTCCCTGAACGATCGTATACCAAAATATTGTTTTTCGGGTGGGTAGTTGTCATAAAGATTCTGTTCTTTTTATCAAGAATCATTTCATGACAATCGTTTACCGGAAATTGAGTGGGCTCTTGTATTCCCCATTCCTTATCTACTCGATATTTAAAATCTCCATGACCGACAATTGGATTTTCTTCCACTATTTTTTTTGTTTGGATAAAGATGTTTTGAAAAGGGGTTACTGTTGTTAAGCTGGCCGCAGCAACAGCTGATTTTTGTATAAATGCTCTTCTAGTTTTTTTCATTGGGCTGATCTTTAACTTAATATTTCCTGAACAACTTTTCCGTGAACATCGGTGAGTCTGTAGCGCCTACCTTGAAATTTAAAGGTGAGTTTTTCGTGATTTATTCCAAGCAGATGCATTAGTGTTGCTTGAAAATCATGAACATGAACAGGGTTTTCAGTGATATTGTATCCAAACTCATCGGTTGCACCAAGAGTGATTCCTTTTTTAATTCCGGCACCAGCCATAAATAGTGTAAAACAGCGGGGATGATGGTCTCTTCCAAAACTTTCTGGAGTAAGCAGGCCTTGAGAGTAATTCGTTCTTCCGAATTCACCCCCCCAAATCACTAGAGTATCATCTAACAAGCCCCTTTGTTTGAGGTCTTGAATCAAGGCTGCTGTCGCTTGATCGGTATCTTTACACTGAATTCTCATTTGATTGGGTAAGTCTCCGTGCATATCCCATCCCTGATGGTAAAGCTGAACGAATTTGACGTCTTTTTCAATGAGTTTTCGAGCCAATAAACAATTTGCTGCAAAAGTTCCTGGGGTTTTACTGTCCTCCCCATATAGATCGAAAATGTANTCGGGNTCGTCATTAACATCCATTACNTCAGGCACTGAAGTTTGCATTCTAAATGCCATTTCGTATTGTTTCATTCTTGAGAGAATTTCGGGATCTCCGACATCTTGATGTTGGAGTTTTTGCAATTCTTTCAGGTNTTCTAACTGCGTTTTTCTGTTGTCTTGGGTTACTCCAGGGGGGTTGTCAAGATANAGAACGGGGTCTTTACCAGACCGAAATTGAACNCCCTGGTGTTGAGAGGGTAAAAACCCATTACCCCACAATCTTGAATAAAGNGGTTGTCCGTATTTGTCTTTNGTTAGAAGAACCACAAACTCTGGNAGGTTTTTGTTGTCCGTACCCAGACCATAACTCAGCCATGAACCAATCGAAGGGCGTCCTGGGAGTTGAGAACCAGTTTGTAAAAAGGTGATCGCAGGATCGTGATTAATTGCTTCGGTATACATGGATTTGATAAAGCAGAGTTCATCAACAATTTTTGAGGTATAGGGCATAAGCTCACTNANCCAAGCACCACTTTGTCCGTGTTGTTTAAAATCAAATACAGAACCTGCCATAGGAAAACTGGTCTGTCCAGCAGTCATTCCCGTCAANCGCTGATTTCCCAAAACGCTTTCAGGAGTCTCCTTNCCATTCATTTTATTGAGCAAGGGTTTGTGATCAAATAAATCGAGTTGAGATGGAGCACCGCTTTGAAAAAGATAAATGACCCNTTTTGCTTTTGGCACAAAGTGAGGGATTCCCNATCCATTACTATGAACCATTTGAGAGATTAGATCTTTCCCTAAAACAGGAGAGGGCCCCAATAAACCACCGAGTGTTAAAGCTCCCATACCCAAAGAAGTTCGCGTNAGAAAATCCCGCCNAGTATATTTTTTATTGTGATGGTCTTCGTTACAATTCATGCTTAGTACTTTACAAAGGTTTCATTGTGATTTAATAAGGTATTTGCTACCATAGTCAAGGCAGCAGTTTTTACAGGATTAAATTTGGGATCAACTGCTTTTTCGCCTACTCTAATAGTTTTTCTTGCAGCTNGAGCGTCTTTTTGATAGAATGTTAACTGAGTATTGTACAAATCTTTTAAGATCGCNATTTCTTCATCANTTGGATGTCTTGAAGTAGCTAGTCTAAAGCCGTATTTAATTTGATCCTCAACCTTAGTTCCGGCTTCTCTCTGTATNCGNTCAGCAAGNACTCTTGAGGCCTCAAAAAATTGGATGTCGTTTAAGAGAACCAAAGCCTGAAGAGGAGTAGAGGTATTTTCTCTTTGTACTGTGCAGACCTCTCTGGAAGTTGCATCAAAAGCAATCATTGAGGGAGGTGGTGAGGTTCGTCTGATGAAGGTATACAAGCTTCTTCTGTATAGGCTGTCTCCTTTTGTTGTTTTGTAATCGTAAAGGCGGAGTGAAAAGGTACTTTTTTCTTTCCATAAACCTTCTGGCTGATAGGGTTTAACACTTTCACCTCCAATTTGATTAACGAGTAATCCACTTGTGGCTAGTGCGTTATCTCGNATCATTTCAGCAGGAAGGCGGTATCTATTGCTTCGAGCGAGGAAAATATTTTTGGGGTCTTTTTCTAGGAGTTCTGGGCTTGCTTTAGAGGTTTGTCTGTATGNTTTAGACAGCACCATTTTTTTAATGAGTTGTTTGATGTCCCAACTGCTTTCNATAAATTCTAATGCTAAGGCATCTAGTAAATCAGGGTGACTGGGGAGTGCCCCTTGGACACCAAAGTCGGTTGAGGTCTGAACCAAACCGCGACCAAAAATCATTTGCCAATATCGATTTACTGCCACTCGAGCAGTTAAAGGATTTTTTTGATCAAAGATCCACTTTGCTAAGCCCAATCTGTTTTTTGGTAGTTCGGGATCCATAGCAGGGAGCTTTTCAGGGACAGCAGCATTTACTTCATAAGCGGGTTCGTAGTAATTCCCTCTACTGTATAAATAGGTTTTTCTATATTGGGGCAATTCTTCCATTACCATCACTTCTAACACAGGACTAAAGGTTTTAAGCCATTGCTTACGGGAATTTTTGAGTTGTTTTTCCAGAGCTACTGTCTTGGGATGATTTTCAATCCAATGCTGTTTGACTAAATTTTGATCAGGAAGCGTTTTTTGACTTTGATAGGACTTGTAAATTAAATCCAATTCTAAAGCACTTAATTTTTTGTCAAAAAACACTAAATCGTCCATGCTTCCTGAGAAAGTACCATTATCACCTGTAGAACCCTCATAACTTTTCCCAACTAATATTGGACGGTCTTCAATCTTCATTCCACTTGCACTAATAGGCTTAATGGATTTATAGAGGTTGTCTATTAAATTTTCAATCGCAACTTCTTTTCCGTCTATAAAGAGTTTGATTCCATCTGCCTTACCGCTTCCGTTGTAGGAGAATGCGAGATGTTTCCATTGCTCAACCGGGATAGTTTGTTCGGTTCTTATATGAACCATATTTCCTGGCGCTATATTGATGAGTCTGAAATTTAAATGATTACTGCCATCCAGGTAAAAGTCCCATCCACGCCACCAGTTGTTTTTTCCTCCTGTAGTACCGAGAATAAATTGTCTAAACTTTGGATCTTGCTGGTCTGTATTGACCCAAACACCTGCAGAAAACGGGTCAATCCATTCAAAATTTGGAATTTCTTTGCTGATGTAGAGGCGATCGTAATCTTGCTCAAAGCGCAAGGCATTGTCTTTTATTCCGAGGACAACTTTAGGAGCAAGTCGTGAACCTACATTTTTATTGCCGTCTGCAATAAAGGGGTGACCTTTTTTCTTTTTGGTTTTGTCTTTTTCAACCTTGTCAAAGGGATAATATCCAATACGGCTATCCATCACCTTATTGGTTGAAGGCAGCTCATCGATATAGGTTTCCAAAGAAGCTAAGTCAGTTGTGTTGAGTTCAATTTCTTTTTCAATTTGAGTGATGCTGTTTTCCAGTCTTTGAAGATGTTGCTCAGTAGTTTCATCTGGGAGTGGTAATAAGGGTCCATAATCCCCGTCATCACCTGTCATTCCCAACTCTCTAATATTGTTAAAAAATGCTGTGAGTTGATAATAGTCCTTTTGAGAAACGGGATCAAATTTGTGATCGTGACATTTGGCACAAGCAACCGTTAGCCCTAAAAAGGCCGTACTCATAGTTTCGGTTCGGTCAAAGACATAGTTTAAACGCCATTCTTCATCGATAACACCTCCTTCAGCTGTCATGGGGGAATTTCGATTAAAAGCAGTTGCCAATTTTTGTTCTCTGGTTGCATTGGGAAGCAAATCTCCAGCTAATTGCCAAGTAACAAACTGATCGTAGGGCATGTTCTCATCGAAAGCTTTAATTACCCAATCACGCCATGGCCACATGGTACGAAGTCCGTCGGCATGAAGTCCATGAGAATCAGCATAACGAGATAAGTCCATCCAATCAACCGCCATTCGTTCTGCGTAAGCATGAGAATTGAGCAGTTTGTCTACCAGTTCGGTATAGGCTTCTTCACTTGAATTGTTAAGGAAAGAATCAACTTCTTCTACAGTTGGAGGCAAGCCAGTAAGGTCAAAATAGAGTCGTCGAACCAGTGTTTCTTTGGAAGCGGGTTCAGAAAATTTCATCCCATTTTCCTCATGCTTTTTCGAAATATAGTAATCAATAGTATGATCCACGGTGGATGGGGTGGCCTTCCTTTTAGGGGAAATAAAGGACCAGTGTTCTTTCCACTCTGCGCCTTGTTCAATCCATTTGATAAGGATGGCTTTTTCTTTAGAACTCAATTCTAAGTTTGATTCAGGAGGGGGCATTTTTATTTCATCATCAGTACTCAGTATCCTGTGCAAACTTTCGCTTTTATATAGATTTCCCTTTGAAAATGCTTTGTCTCCACTCTTTAAACGAGAAAAAGCAACTTCTTCCAAATCCAATCTTAAACCTGCTTTTCTGGTTTTTTCATCAGGGCCATGACATTGGTAGCATCGATCAGAGAGTATTGGTTTAATGTGGTAGTTGTAATCTACTTTTTCAGGGAGATTTTCCATTTCAACAACAACAGCATCAGGGACATTTAAACTGCATTGAATAAACAATAAAACAATAACTAGTAGTTGAAGTAATCTCATATAAATATGTCCCTAAATTAGTTAACTCTTGGTTGATTTACTTTTGATTATGAATCTAAACCAAGATAGAAATTTTTTAGGAAACGATTTTAAAAGCTTTGGGAGGGAATGTCTAAAGGCCAAATGATTGCCCCTTTCTTGCAATATTGAATCCTTGATTGAGCACCCATTTTGTCGCGGTACTATTTGGGTTAAGCATAGGGTTGGTGTGATTCATATGGATAAAATAAACTTTTTTTTTGAGATGGTTTGGAGAAGCTTCCAGCAAAGCAACAGTCTCTTTTACAAGGGGATGGGGTATTTCATCAATAGGCCTGTAGTCAAGTTCCACCTCGTCAAAAAAGGTAGCATCGATAAAGGCGTAATCTACTGTTTTGAGTATCTCTGCTAAATCGGTATTCCAACGTTCCCATTTATCAATGTCAGGCAGGAATAAAGCAGTTTTATTAGGCCCTTGAATTCGGTAACCCACAGTTTCTGAAAATTCATCTCTATGGGGAACTAAAATTGGAGTAATTTGAACGCTACCAATAGTTTTCGGACGTTCAGCTGTCATTTTGATAAGTTTGATATTTTTTAATTTAACCAATTGACTCCATGGGGCATTTTTCTTTAAAAAAGAGCGCATTCGAGGCATGACATAAACAGGAATATTTTTAGCCCCCAAAGCTTCTCTTCCGAGATGCATTAAACCTGTATAGTGTCCAATGTGGGCATGGGTTAAAAAAACCGCTTTTGGACTATTTCCGAGTTGATTCCATTGAGATACAATGTCGGGGCTTGCTTCAAAAAGAATAGAAGTATTAATTTTTGGTTGCTTGACAGCTAAAGCAGTAACCTGATAGTGTACTCCTTGTTCAGGAGTCAAATTTGAACAGCAACTTTTAGCGCAACCAATGTGTGGTAAACCGCCGTCTTGAACGGTTCCTAAAACGACTAGTATTGGCCTTATTGAAGTTTCTTTGGTTTGAGAAATAAGATTAAAAAAAGTAAAGCTCATCAACCAAAACCACCTTGTTTTTAAAACAAGAGAATTTCTAAGGGTTATCATCTTAGTTAAAATGTACCCCAATTTTAGGCTTATATTTTTCACAAATCACTTTTTATTTTTTTTAAAGTATGAAAAAGATCTTTAGAAGATCATCATATGATAATTTAATCATAAAGGATATTGATTTTATTCAACTGCTTTATAT
>NHDB01000006.1 GCA_002167945.1 Flavobacteriaceae bacterium TMED48
AAGGAATTATGTAAGTTATTCAGGATAACAGTTTTGATATATTTTTAAAATTTTGTTTAAGTTTTTTGCTAAAAGTTTAGATAAATTAATAAATTAGTTAAACATATTTATCACGAATGGCTAGTATAAAGCAATTAAAAAAAGACATTAATAATGATATTGGTGCAATCATAGAGGAAATTTATCTATGGGAATTGTCAAATCCTGATGCGGATTTGTCAAAGAGTGAAAAATTGATTGAGGAGGCGATTCAGGCCTTTGATGAATTAGTTCATAAAATCAATGCTGTTGCAACTAAGGAAAACCTTAAGAAACAGTTTAAGGCGATCAATGAAGAGAAAAAAAAGATGATTCAAGGCTTGATGAAAAAATCAGCTGCCCTTTAATCTTCGTTTGAAGTTCTTCTTTGCTCCAAGTAGTTGACAAATTCTTTTCCGTATTTTGATGTCCTCACTTCTGGGGTCATTTTTATAGCAATAGAATCTAAAAGACTTAGATTCGCATCATACACTTGGGTTAATGCCAAATAGGGTGCTATATTTTTATCCGTATTATTGGCAGCAAAATTGATGGTATACAAATACCTTCTTTTAAGTAAGTTGTCCATTTTCTGTTGAAGCGAATCAGTACGCTCCTTATTTTGCGCGATTTGGGCTTTGTAAAAATCTTCCATCAAATTCAGGTTCTGATCGTTAAATTTTCTATTAAATGAAATATATTCCTGTAGTAATTCTTGATTTTTAGATCCAGTAATTTCAGCACTACTTTCAAAGGTTTTAAGTAGGGTGTTGATTTGGATCTCTCCCTTTTCACCAAAAAATAAAATTCGGTCATTAAGGCTATCNCCATCTTCTTTATCTAGGTATAGATAAAAAACCTCGTCAGTTTCTATCGGTGTTTGAAATTGGAANTCAGGAGTNCCGTTTACNGTTGTAGAATCNACACTTACCAANAGGGTGTCTTGCATTTNTTGCAGGNATAATTTCCCTTTTCGGAGTCCTTNTACACTGCCTTTGACAATCATGAGATTATCACCTTGTNCTTTTTTAGTAGGTTGGCAATTGGTNAGTAGCAAGCANAATACGAAAAGTAGAGGAGTGGTAAAACGCAATAAGATCATTTCTAAATATTTAACCAATAANTAAATTTGAGGTTAAAANTACGATATCTNGGTGAGAAATTGTCTGTACTGATGTAATTATCATTGTAAACTAGGAATAAATCAGATAATGGNGCAAAACGCCATTGCAGTCTTGAATTGATTCCCAAGTTTTCNCCCTGAGAATTGTATTGCACAAAGGTTGTCCAAAAAANAGTTTTGGTAAATGTAAAATCGAGCTTTGGACTGATCAGCCAAATATTTTTTGAAGGGTAGGGGTTGGGCAATCTGATCGCATTAAAGTTTAATATCATGCTGGCATTAAAAATGGGCTGCTTCCTCCATTTNAATTCATTCTCTANAGAAAGCTTGGTTCCGTTNTAGAATGTTCCATATTTAATTTCNGTATCGTAGTTGAATGCTTTTCGCTGGTCAGAGCGATAGGATATTTCGTATTCAGAAAAGGTATAAGAAGAGTTGGCAGGTAGCGGGGNTGATCCATCACTTCGGGTAGGGTCAAAATCATNGATTAAATATTCGNAGCGATTGGTGTATTGNACGCGTAGGCTGGTACTGTTTAAGAAGCTTTTACGAATGGACGAGAAAAACCAGCGATCTGTTAACTGATAGTTTANTACTGGATTAAAAATTAAAAAACTACGCTGCGAAAAGTCATAGCTGTTGACTTTNGGATTTTTGGGATAAATTCTGTAAGAGTAAGCAGGACTTAATTTTAAGAAGCCAGTTCGTCTAAAAAAACCAAGATCTGATCTGAAGTCTTCTCCNCCGTGTATAACTTCCATTGAAGCGCGATGTCTTAGGGTGTTNCGTTCGAGATTCATGCCAGCAATAACATCATCCTCTGTGAGCCCTTCAGTAAATGATTTATGTAAAAAAGCTCTCCCAACCCATTTACTATCTTGCGAAGCCAGGTTGTATTCAAGTCCTGTGACACTATTGCTTCGTTCTTCATCACTAATAAAATCGTATTCATCGGTTGTTCTCCGATCAATAAAAAAGAAACTCACATTGGAGCGATCAAACACCTTTTGACGGAGGGTAAAAACAGTGTTCAAATTGGAGGGGATTTCGTTTTTTTCATCAGCCTCGGTTAGTATGTTTAAAAAGCCTATCCTAAGATTAGAATTGAGTTTTCCGCTCAGACGTCCACCTGCGATAATTTTATTTTCAATGGTATTCCCATTCAAATCTCTGGATACCCCGATCCTTCTAGAAAAGAATGGAATGACATCTCGATTGGCTCCAAAGTCTTTAAAAAGGTCGTCGTTTTGGGTAAAAAANTGACGCTTTTCAGGAAGTGAAATCGCAAATCGAGTCAAGTTTACAATCTGATCGTCCACTTCCACTTGAGAGAAATCAGGATTGAATGTCAAATCAAGATTGAGTGCATTNCCAATCGGAATTTTAGCATCANCNCCCACACTCGATGCGGTATTTTTATCTTCATTAGAANAATCATTATAACTGACTCCACTTAAATANGGAATGATAGAAATAGGGTTTCGAGCCTTTTTTAGAGGCTTTTCAAAAACCATTTTACCCATAAAAGCTAGATTACCAATAAGTTGATTTTGAGGGGTTCTGATCCAAATGCTGTGTTCATTTCCCTGGGTATTTCTTCGGTAAATATTGAATCTCCAAGAAGGGTTTTTATTGTCGTAGAACATGGAGTTAAAAGGAATTCGAAACTCTGCGGTATAGCGGTCTTCTTCAATTTTTGTCTCTACATTCCATTTGGTGTCCCATGCGTAATTTCTGCTTGTTCTGTAATCCTGATTTCCGCCTGATATCAGTCCATCCGCTTTAATTCCTAATGGATTGGTTGCAAAAGAAAAGGCATTGGTCGCATCACTAAAAGTATCGAAAAGCAAGGTTAAATAATCTACACCAAAGGTGCTAAAATCACGCTTTAAATTAGGGGTGGTAAAATTTTTACCATCAATTTTTGCCTCTACTAAGACATAGAGATTTTGTTGATCTCGAATAATTTTAAATCGAGTTTGCTTCCTCGCTTTTAGGGAGTCTGTTGGCCGCCACATCCAAAAATTTGAAGTCCAGGAGGCTTCTTCCCATTCAATTTCTTCACCTAGCCCGTCAATTTTAATGATTCCTTCAATAGAAGGAACGAGTACTCGTTCTTCGATTTGGCTAAAGAGGGTAATAGGGATGAATAAGATCCACATTAAAGTGAGGACCACATTTTTTTTTGAGCTCAATTATTTTCCTTTCAGTGCAAATACTTAATCTTAATTTGACATTAGATTTTACAGATGGTTTAATTTTGTTTTTAAATATTTTTTAGATGAGAGTTTTAGTTTTCTGTCTTTTTTTTCCATTAACTGTAATGGCTACGTTAACTACTCAAGAAAAACTTTGGGGAAAGACAGGTCATAGGGTAGTTGGAGAGCTTGCTTCTCAGAGGATTTCAAAGCGTACACTAAAAAAAATCAACCGTCTTTTGGACGGGATGTCTCTGGCTCAAGTCTCTACTTTTGCTGATGAAATAAAATCAGACAAGCGATATCGGTCATACAACCCTTGGCATTATGCCAATGTAAAAACGGATGAGACCTATACTGAAAGTGAAAAAAATAAAGCCGGCGATATAGTCTTTGCGATACAAAAATGTATTGAGACACTTAAAAACCCATTGACCTCTAGAGCAGATAAGCAATTTTATTTAATGTTATTGGTTCATTTTGTTGGTGACCTTCATCAACCTATGCATTTTGGTAAGCCTTCAGATCGTGGAGGGAATGATGTAAAATTGAAATGGTTTAGTCGTAAGACAAATCTCCACAGGGTATGGGATAGCAATATGATTGACGATTACGGCATGAGTTATACCGAACTCACGGCAAACCTTCCCAAACTCAATGCGAAAGAACTCAAGCAAATTGCACAAGCACCTTTGATGGTTTGGGTGAACGAATCTCATGACCTAGGCAAGCAGATTTATAGCTCACTCCCAGAAAATAAAAAATTGGGCTATCGGTACAGCTACCATCATTTTAAAACCGTTCGAATGCAACTGCTCAAAGGCGGTGTTCGACTTGCGGCATTGTTAGACGATATTTTTAAATAATTTTCCGAAAGGTAAGGTTGATCCTTGGTTGAATGGGTTTAGCCGTTTTGGGTATCTGATGTAACCACTTTTCTTGGGTGTCACCCTCCATTAAGAGTAAACTGCCCGAATGAAGTAAAATTTTAAGTCTTGCCTCATTAATAGTTCGATGCTTGAGGTGAAAAAACCTTTGAGCACCAAAGCTTACAGAGGCTATACTGGGACTTTTTCCCAATTCTTTTTCATTGTCTGCGTGCCATCCGTTACTGTCTTTTCCATCTCGATAAAGGTTGAGTAAGACTGAGGTAAACTCGACTGAAGACACCCTACGAATACGTTCGTAGATTTCTGTCAATTCAGTTGTCATTTGATTGGGAAACATGGTAATTCCAGAATAGGAATAAGGCTTGGTATTGTTTGCGTGTAGGGCAGTAAGCCTAGGCTGGTCATAGGTTTTTCCAAAAACAGTAATAGGGTCTTGTTGCCAAGGAATAGTCTCGGAAAGTTTGGAGTAAAAGTGTTCTGCTTCATCAGTATTAAAGAAATACTGAAAGTAACGCAATCGAGCATCTGGAAGTTCTAATGAAGTTCCGTCAGAAGGAAGTTGGACGTGTTGCATAAAAAGTGAATATATAAAAAAACCGCCCGAGTGGGCGGTTGGTCATTTACTTTATCATATCGACACTACGCTGAATGAATTGCGTAAGTGCCTCACCTTTGAGTTGATTCTGGGAGAGTTTTGCCAAGTCTAAAGCTTGTAAAATCAGACGCTCTCGTTTTTTAGCAGTTTTGGTGTTGAGAATTTGTCCGACCAGTTCGTGATTGGTGTTGACAACCAAGTTAAACATATCAGGCATATTACCCATCATTCCCCCGCCACCTGTTTGCTGCATTTCCTTCATTCGACGCATAAACTCTGGTTGAGTCAAAACAAAAGGCAGTGTTTTACTGTCCATTGCCTCCATCTGAACGGTATAACCACTTTGAGTTACCACAGATTCAATCATGGGCTTTAAAGTTTCTTTTTCTTCATCAGATAATTTTGAAACAGTACTCTCTTCTTTTTTGATTAAGTTTTCTAAAGTATCTCCATCGACACGAGCAAAGTTTACATTCTCTTTGCTGCCCTCTAATTTTTGTATCAGGTGACCGATGATAGGAGAATCCAACAACAAGACTTTATATCCCTTGTTTTTTGCTTGCTCGATGTAACTGTGTTGTTCTTCTTCGTTTGAAGCATAAAGAATTACCAACTTATCGTCTTTATCCGTGTGTTGGTCTTTGATAGCTTCTGTCAACTCTTCGAAGGTAAAAAACTCACCCTCTGTAGTTGGGTATAAAGCAAATTTTTCAGCTTTTTCAAAAAACTTGTCTTCACTTAACATCCCGTATTCTATGACCACTTTAATGTCATTCCATTTTTCTTCAAAACCTTTACGGTCTTTTTTGAAAAGGCTGTTAAGCTTGTCCGCTACTTTTCTGGTAATGTAATTACTGATTTTTTTTACAGCCCCATCGGCTTGAAGATAACTTCTGGAGACATTTAGGGGTATGTCTGGCGAGTCAATGACCCCTCTCAACAAGGTCAAAAATTCAGGAACAATTCCCTCTACATTATCGGTGACAAAAACTTGATTTTGATACAATTGAATGCGATCTTTTTGAATGTTTAGATCGTTATTTAATTTAGGGAAATACAATATCCCAGTCAGATTGAAAGGATAATCGACATTTAAATGAATATTAAATAGGGGATCTTCAAACTGCATGGGATAAAGTTCTCTGTAAAAACTCTTATAATCATCCTCTTTGAGATCCGCAGGTTTTTTTGTCCAAGCGGGATTGGGGTTGTTGACGATATTATCCACAGTTACCGTTTCGGACTTTGCATCTTCAGCAGCACCTTCCGGCAAGGGTAATGTTTCTTCCTTTGTACCAAACTTAATTGGTACAGGCATAAACTTATTGTATTTAGACAGTAATTCTTGGATACGTGATTCTTCCAAAAATTCTTTTGAATCTTTATCTATGTGAAGAATAATCTCAGTACCTCTTTCTTTTTTATCTGTTTTTTCTAGGGTGTATTCAGGTGAGCCATCACAGGTCCAATGAGCTGCAGCATCTTTTTTAAACGATTTGGTGATGATTTCAACTTTTTCAGCAACCATAAAAGCAGAATAGAATCCGAGCCCAAAATGTCCGATAATGCCGCTGTCTTTTGCAGAGTCCTTATACTGTTCTAAAAACTCTTCAGCCCCAGAAAAAGCAACCTCATTAATGTATTTTTGGACTTCTTCATAGGTCATTCCTATTCCTTTGTCGATGATGTGAAGTTTTTTTCCCTTTTTATCAACCTTTACCTCTATCTGTAGGTCTCCTAAATCCCCTTTGACTTCACCTAAACTGCTCAAGTGAGAGAGTTTGGTGGTTGCATCGGTGGCATTGGATATTAATTCCCTTAAGAAAATTTCATGATCGCTGTATAAAAACTTTTTGATGAGCGGGAAGATATTCTCTACCGCTACATTGATTTTTCCTTTACTCATTTTGTATGTTTATTTTGAAGATACATTTCAAAAAAAATACCACAATAGAAAGTGTGACAAGATGACATTTAAACTTTAGAAATATACCTGTTTAGCTATTTGATTAAAAAAATAAACAGACTATATTTGTATTAATTCCTAGTTAATTAAAAAATCAAAAGAGACGATGCAGCAAAAGATCTTTGAATACTATACTACCTCTGTACTCGAACATGAAAAAGAACCCACCTCAGTTTATCGATTTTGTAAAGATTTGAAGATTGAAGAAGCTGATTTTTACAAGCATTTTGCTTCTCTAGAGCATTTGCGAGGACAAATTTTTTGTCAGTTTTTTGACAATGCAATTTCATTAATTCAGAAAGAAAAAGGCTATGCTTCCAAAACGCCACAAGAAAAGCTACTTTCTTTTTACTACACGTTTTTTGAGGTATTGCTTCTCAATCGAAGTTATGTGTTATTCGCTTTGCGTACCGAAAAAAATCCATTAGATAAAATGGCTACTTTAAAGTCATTTCGTTCAGCGTTTAAAAAATTTGCTACCGTTTTGATCCAAGACGGCAATGCACTTAAACAATCAAAAATAAGCGAACATCCTGAGGCAATTTTTTCTGAAGGAGCATGGATACAGTTAGCATTTTTACTCAAATTTTGGATGGAAGATACTTCTACAGGTTTCGAAAAAACGGATATGGCTATAGAAAAATCTGTACGTACTGTATTTGATTTATTTGACAGTACTCCTTTTGACAGTGTGATTGATTTTGGAAAATTCCTTTGGAAGGAAAAATTTAATATGGCCTAATTGAAGACCTTAGATTCAATCCCCACCAAAAAAATTGAGAGAGCCACCAAACTAGTTGCAACTGGAGCTAAAATTGGAGGAAATTATATTCGCTATTACGGAGAAAAACTCTTGACAGGTTCAGAAAACAAGTCCAAATTGGATGAAAATAATGCCAAAGATATCTATGACGGTTTAAAAGAGCTCAAAGGAAGTGCTTTAAAAGTTGCACAAATGCTAAGTATGGAGAAGAACCTTCTTCCGAAAGCCTATGTAGAGCAATTTGGTTTGGCTCAATTTTCAGTGCCACCTTTATCGGCAGCTTTGGTAAAAAAAACCATACGAAAATATTTAGGCGACGACCCCGAAGTGATTTTTGATTCTTTTTCCTATCAATCTGAGAATGCTGCTAGTATTGGTCAGGTTCACCGAGCAGAAAAAGAAGGAAAAAAGCTAGCTGTAAAAATTCAATATCCTGGAGTTTCTAACAGTATCACTTCAGATTTAGCCATAGTAAAGCCTATCGCACTGAGGATGTTTAACCTCAAAGGAAAAGATACCGACCGCTATTTTAATGAAGTGAAAGAAAAGTTATTAGAGGAGACCGATTACCTTCAGGAACTGGAACACAGCGAGTTTATCTCAGCAGCAGCAAGTGAAATTCCAAATCTATGTTTTCCAAAATACTACACCAAATGGACTACTCCTAGAACTTTGACCATGGACTGGATGGATGGAATTCATCTTTCCGAGTACACTGCTCAGGATCAGTCCCAAAAAAGCAGAAATGCTTTGGGTCAAACTTTATGGGATTTTTATATGTTTCAAATCCACGGATTAAAAAAAGTACAAGCAGATCCTCATCCTGGAAATTTTTTGGTGGACAGCCAAGACCAGCTCATTGCAATAGATTTTGGTTGTATAAAAACGATACCAGACGAATTTTATGTTCCTTATTTCGAATTGTCCAAAAAGGATAACATAGAGAATAAAGTCATTTTCGATGAGTTGCTCCGTGAGTTAGAAATTCTACTACCCACTGATACTCAAGAAGAGCAATTCTATTTTACCGCTTTATTTCAGAAAATGATGCGTTTGTTTACCCTTCCTTTTCACGATAAAACTTTTGATTTTTCAAGCCCTCAATTTTGGGATGCTATTAGCAACCTATCCAAAACCTTTGCTGAAGATGATCAACTTAGACAGATGAATGGAAATAGAGGATCCAAACACTTTATTTACATGAACCGAACTTTTTTCGGACTTTATCATTTGCTGCATGATTTACAAGCAGAGATCAATACTGAGGATTTTAAAAAATACCTAAAGAAGTAGTTTCTTGTTTCTTATAAATCAGTAAATTCCACAAAACAAAAAATTTATGTTCAATTCCAAGATCATTGGTTTAGGAAAATACCTGCCTGAAAATGTAGTCACCAATGCTGACTTAGAAAAAATTATGGATACTTCCGACGCGTGGATTCAAGAACGTACGGGGATTCAAGAGCGACGTCATATAGTGAAGGGCGATGGCAATAGCACATCTGCTATGGGAGTTAAAGCTGCCAAAATTGCAATAGAAAGAGCAGGTTTAGAGCCTAGAGACATAGACTTTATTCTCTTTGCGACCCTTAGTCCTGATTATTATTTCCCTGGCTCAGGTGTTTTAGTTCAAGAAGCTTTAGACATCCCTAACTGTCCAGCTATGGACATTAGAATGCAATGTTCTGGTTTTGTATATGCAATAGCTACCGCAGATCAATTTATCAAAACGGGTATGTATAAAAATGTTTTGGTGATAGGATCTGAATACCATTCGGGTGGATTGGATATGACCACTCGGGGTAGGAATATCTCTGTAATATTTGGTGATGGAGCTGGAGCAGTTGTTTTGACACAAACAAAAGATGAAAATAAAGGAATTCTGTCCTCTCATTTGTATTCTCAGGGTAAATACGCTGAAGAACTTTCTTTAATCGGTCCTAATACTGGACGTTGGGTACCTGAAATTATGGAATTGAATGATCCAGAGGATATTTCCTATTATCCTTATATGAATGGCCAATTTGTCTTTAAGAATGCTGTAGTTCGTTTTGCGGAAGTCATCCAAGAGGGCTTGGAAAAAACAGGATGGACTGCAGATCAAATTAATTTATTGGTTCCCCATCAAGCGAACTTACGAATTGCTCAATTCGTCCAGAAGAAATTTAGATTAGGGAACGATCAGGTCTACAACAATATTCAGCGTTACGGAAATACTACTGCTGCTTCTATACCGATTGCATTGACTGAAGCTTGGGAAGAAGGTAAGGTAAAAGAGGGATCAAAAGTTGTTCTTGCAGCTTTTGGTAGTGGATTTACATGGGGTAGTGTCATGATTCAATGGTAGAGAATATCAAAACTTTGGTCTTAGGGGCGTCTACTAAACCCGAGCGCTATGCTTATAAAGCCGTTGCCCTACTTACAAATAAACATTTTGAGGTGGCTGCTATGGGTGTAACAAATGGGGAAATCGGATCAGTACCTATCCTAAAACCTTTTACACCATTAGATGAGATCCACACGGTATCAATCTACTTGGCTCCTTCCAGGCAAAAAGAATACTATGATTATATAATTGAACTTAAACCAAAGCGGGTAATTTTTAATCCAGGAACAGAAAATATTGAGTTGGTTCAGTTGTTGACTCAAGCAAATATTCACTGGGAAAATGCCTGTACTTTAGTACTACTTTCTACGAATCAATACCAAGCCTAGAAAAGTAAGTAAACCATTTAATGGGAGAAGTTCATAGCCCAATTCATAGCCCCCTATCGACGAAGCATCTATATTTCCTAAAATACTTACGAGCCCAAGAACAGCTAGAACAACCACCCAGACATAACGATCCTTTATTTGGTAAGGGGTAAAGATCCCAAAAGCAAAAAGACCTAGAAGGGGTCCATAGGTATATCCTGCCACAGTTAGCAAACCGTCAATTACATTTCGATCAAGCACATATTTAAAAGCAATGACCACAATGATGAGCATTAAGCTCATCCCGAGGTGTGTTTTTTTTCGCAATTTTTTTTGATCCGCTTTTGGACGCTTTTCAATTCCTAGAAAATCTACACAAAAGGAAGTAGTCAGAGAGGTTAAGGCACTATCTGCGCTACTGGAGGCAGCTGCAATCAATCCTAAAATAAAAGTTACTGCTACTGCTACACCTAAATTTCCGTTTAAAGCAATTTCGGGAAAGAGCAAATCGGTTTTGGGTGCTCCGTCCATTAGAGGAATACCAATTCCTTGGCCTTGGGCATAAATATATAGAAGTGCCCCTAAAAGCATGAATAAAGCTGTAACAAATACCAAGACAAAACTGAAAACCACCATGTTTTTTTGAGCGTCTTTAAGATTTCGACAGCTTAAATTCTTTTGCATCATATCCTGATCTAGACCGGTCATGCAGATGGTTACAAAAGCCCCACCAATAAATGATTTTAAAAAATGATTACGACTCAACAAAGAGTCGGTCACCAAGACTTGATTATAGTTTAAAAGTTCGCTTGAAGCTAAAAATTCAGAAAACGACCAATCCAATGCTTGATTGATGTAAATTATGGATAGAATTACAGCCGCAATCATCAAACCAGTTTGAAGGGTATCGGTAAAAACAATGGTTTTTATCCCTCCTTTTTGGGTATAGACCCAAATTAAAACGATAGACAAAACAACGGTTAATTCGTAGGGAACGCCTAGGGCGTCAAAGATAAATTGTTGGAGTACTATGGCAACCAAAAAAAGCCGAAAGGCCGCTCCTAAAACCCTGGAAACAAAAAAGAAAAATGCACCAGCCTTATGACTGTTTTGACCTAATCTAGTGTTGAGGTATTCGTAAATTGAAGTGACATTGTTTTTGTAATAAACAGGGAGTAAGACATAGGCAACTACAAAATAACCGACCAAATATCCCATCACCACCTGAAAGTAGGTGAATTGAGATGACTCTACCCAGCCAGGTACAGAAATAAAGGTGACCCCTGAAAGAGAAGCACCTACCATACCAAAAGCGACTAAGTACCAAGGAGAATTTCGATTGGCTTTAAAAAAACTTTCGTTTGTATCTTCTTTAGCTGTAAAATAAGCTATTGTTAAGAGTACTATAAAATAGCCAATGACTAAACTCAGTATAAAAAAAGGAGTGATCATCTTTACAGAATAAGGGTCCAAGATACGAAACTAGATCAAGCTATTTTTGTAAATTTGAAAATGGATTTTTCTTCAAAATTGTTAGAAAATGCTGTTCAAGAAATTTCACAATTGCCAGGTATTGGAAAACGAACAGCTTTGCGTTTGGCCTTGCATTTACTTAAACAACCCCCAGAACGAAGTCTTTCTCTGAGTCAGGCAATTATTGAATTGAGAGAAGGTGTGGTTTTTTGTTCTCAATGTCACAATCTCTCGGATACTAAACTATGTGAAATTTGTGCCAGTCCGAAACGCGATAAAAAACTAGTCTGCGTCGTCGAGGATATTCGGGATGTAATGGCCATAGAAAATACAGGACAATTCAACGGTGTTTACCATGTCTTGGGAGGGATTATTTCTCCTATGGATGGTATAGGACCCCAAGACTTGACCATACAATCGCTACTCGATAAAGTAAAGCAAGAAGAAGTTTCAGAAATTATTTTTGCACTAAGTGCTACTATGGAGGCAGATACAACCAATTTTTATATTTTTAAATTACTTTCTCCTTTGAGAGTCAAAACTTCAACCATAGCGCGTGGAATTCCTGTGGGAGACGATTTAGAGTTTACAGATGAAGTAACTCTAGGACGTTCAATTTTAGCGCGTATTCCTTTCGAATCGTCCATATCTAAAAGCTGAACAGTATTTCCAGCTTGCCCCAAAGAAAACCTGATAAACGCTAAAATTTTGATACTTTTGCAAAACAAATTTTAATATGGGACAATATCATTTAAAATTACCCAAAATGGGCGAGGGTGTAGCTGAAGCAACAGTAACAAAATGGATACTGAAAGTTGGAGATACAATCCGTTTAGATGACCCCATCGTTGAAATAGCAACAGATAAAGTCGATACAGATGTAACTTCTGAGGTAGAGGGAGTTTTAGCCGAGAAATGCTTTCAAGAAAACGAAGTGGTTCAAGTAGGAGAAACCCTCTTGATTATTGAAACCGAAGGGGAGTTAGCGAATGAAGAACAGCCAACTGTACTTCCTGATGAGGTCATTGAAGAAAAAGAACCGCAAGCCGAAGAAAAAATTGAAGTTCCTGCAGTTGAAGAAAATATCGATTTGCTGGAGCAAGATATGGTTCAAGCGGCTTCATTGACAAAAATCAATTCACAAGAAGGAAACCGCTTTTATTCTCCCTTGGTTCGAAATATAGCGAAGGAGGAAGGGATTTCTTTAGAGGAGTTAGAGCGTATTCAAGGAAGTGGAAAAGATCAGCGAATTACCAAGAAAGATATTTTAGCCTACATAGAAAATCATTCCAAAGCCTCTATTGCAGAACCAATTTTAAACCCTACGACTACTCCAAAGCCTAGTGCAGCAGTTTCTAGTGCAATGACTGGCAGTGATCAGTTTAGAGAAATGACAAGAATGGAAGGCCTGATTTCAGATCATATGATGTCTAGCTTAAAAACTTCAGCACATGTACAATCTTTTATAGAAGTTGATGTTAGTCGCTTATGGGACTGGAGAGAGGAAGTTAAAAATGGTTTTTTAGCTCGTGAAAACGAAAAATTGACCTTTACACCCTTATTCATGTCTGCCATCATCAAGGCCTTAAGAGATTACCCAGACATCAATAGCAGTATAGAAGGAACAAAAATCATCACCAAGCAAGCCATCAATTTAGGTATGGCAACCGCTTTACTCGATGGAAATCTAATTGTGCCGGTAATCAAGAATGCAGATCACTTAAACCTTGTTGGTTTGGCAAAAGCAGTTAATGATTTGGCAAAACGCGCAAGGGCTGGTCAGCTTAATCCTGAGGAGGTCAAAGGCGGAACCTATACTTTTACAAATATTGGTCAGTTTGGCTCTTTGATGGGCACTCCGATCATTAATCAACCTCAAGTTGGAATTTTAGCGATTGGTGCCATCAGAAAAATTCCTGCTGTTATCGAAACTCCCAAAGGAGATTTTATTGGTATTCGAAGAAAAATGATTTTATCTCACAGTTACGATCACCGCATTATCAATGGTGCTACCGGAGGACTTTTTGTCAAAAGAGTAGCTGAATATTTAGAAAACTGGTCTGAGACCNTACCTTATTAANCNAATCTTAAATGAAACTTGAACTGACTANAGCCTTGTGCTTTTTTGATTTAGAAACAACGGGAACTGCTATTTCAAAAGATAGAATTGTCGAAATGGCGGTNTTAAAGCTACACCCAGANGGNACCAAAGAAACAAAACAATGGAGGGTCAATCCAGAACAGCCCATCCCTGAAGAGGCCTCAAGTGTTCATGGAATTACGGATGNGATGGTAGCTGGCGAACCCACCTTTAAAGAGCTTTCCAAGGANATTTACANTTTTATTCAAGGATGTGATTTGGCAGGCTACAATTCAGACCGTTTTGATATTCCACTTTTGGTGGAGGAATTATTAAGAGCTGAAATCCCTTTTGATTTTAAAAATATAAAGACCGTAGATGTACAAACGATTTTCCATAAAATGGAGGCTCGAACATTGGCAGCTGCATTAAAATTCTATTGCAGCAAAGAACTTACTGGCGCTCATACTGCTCAGGCAGATACCCAAGCAACTCACGATGTGCTCTTGGCTCAACTGGACCGTTATACTGATTTAGAACCCAACGTAGATTTTTTAAATGCATTCAGCACCAGAAGAAAGACTGCTGATTTTGCTGGTTTTATCATTTACGACAAAAAGGGAGAGATGTGTTTTGGTTTTGGTAAGCATAAAGGAAAAAAAGTAACTGATATTTTGGCACAAGAGCCAGGCTATTTTGGTTGGGTATTGAATGCAGATTTTCCGCGATATACCAAGAAAATACTTACTGAAATTAGACTACAAGTATTGAATACTAAATCTTAAGCATTTTGAAAATTGTTTGTGTAGGACGAAATTATGCTGCCCATATTGAGGAGTTGGAAAACGAACGTNCTNATCATCCAGTATTATTCATAAAGCCTGACACCAGTATACTTCAAAAAAAGCAGCCTTTTTTTATTCCCCACTTTACTGATGATGTTCATTATGAGGTAGAATTGATGGTAAAAATTGATCGAATCGGTAAGCACATCGAGCCTGAGTTTGCACCTAAATACTATAGTAAGATTGGCTTGGGGATAGATTTTACTGCCAGAATGCTGCAAAAAGAATTAAAAGCAAAAGGTTTGCCTTGGGAAAAAGCAAAAGCTTTTGACGGATCAGCCTTGGTGGGAGAATGGTTTTCTAAAGAAGATTTCCATGACATAGATTCAGTTTCTTTTAGACTCGATAAAAACGGACAAACTGTTCAGAGTGGAAACAGTTCCCAGATGCTTTGGAAAATAAATGAGTTAATTNCCTACTGCTCCCAGTTTTTTACACTCAAAATAGGTGATATAATTTTTACAGGAACTCCAGCAGGGGTAGGTTCAGTTGCTGAAGGTGATTTGTTGGAGGGATATCTTGAATCTAGAGAAGCATTTACTGTAAAAATTAAATAGCATGAAAGCTGAATTGATTACTATAGGAGATGAGATTTTAATTGGACAAATAGTCAATACCAATGCGGTTTTTCTCTCTAAAGCACTTAATAAGATAGGGATAGAGATTGTTCAAATCACCAGTGTTTCTGATGATAAAGCCCATATNGTTCATGCCCTTGATGCTTCTAAACAAAGAGCTGAAATTGCGATAATTACAGGAGGATTAGGTCCCACCAAGGATGATATTACCAAGCACACACTCTGTGATTATTTTAACGATACCTTAGTGCNAAATCAAGAGATTTTAGATCATATTGAAGAGATTTTTGCAAAATATGTCACTACCCCCATCAACGATCAAAATCGGCACCAGGCGCTTTTGCCCTCCAGAGCGAAAATTTTAAAAAATCAACACGGTACGGCCTCTGGAATGTGGTTTGAGGACNGTGGAAGGGTGGTTGTTTCTTTACCTGGGGTACCTTTCGAAATGAAGTCATTGATGACCAACAAAGTCCTTCCGGCTTTAAGAGACCATTTTGAAACTCCCTTTATCCTTCACAAAACAGCCATGACCTATGGTTTGGGAGAAAGTGCTATTGCAGAGCGGATCGCTACTTGGGAAGATTCACTTCCTGAGCATATCAAACTGGCCTATCTTCCCAATTTGGGTAAAGTACGACTGAGACTCTCAGGCAAATCCTTGGATGAAAAAAAATTAGAAATTGAAATCGATTCAGCATTTGATGAGGTCTTACCTCTCATTAAAGATATTTTTACTGGATTTGAAGGAAACAGCTCTTTCGAAGAACAAATACAGTCAGCCTTTATTGCCAAAAAAATGACCTTGGCCACAGCAGAGAGTTGTACTGGTGGGGAAATAGCTGCTCGATTGACAAAAATTCCCGGTGCCTCAGCTTATTTTAAAGGTAGTGCCGTCACTTATCATACACAAACTAAAATTGATCTTTTGGATATTCCTGAGCAACTAATCAACAAACATAGCGTAGTGAGTCAAGAAGTTGCGGAGTTGATGGCATCGAATGCTCGAAAGAAGTTTGACAGTAGTATTGCAATAGCAACCACGGGTAATGCTGGTCCAACTAAGGGTATGGATTCAGTTGCTGAGGTAGGAACAGTATGGATTACGATTGCCACAGAAAACGAGCTGATTAGTGANCGATTTCTTTTTGGAAATCATCGAGAACGGGTTGTTCAAAAAGCAGTGAATAAGGCACTAGAACTGGTTTTTAAACAATTGAAAATTTAAACTGTGTTTATTTTTAAAAAACATTTTTAATACTCTATAAAAAAAAGTAAATTTGCACCCACGTAAAAAAGACCATNATGTCCAAAATTTGTGAAATAACTGGAAAACGAGTAATGTTTGGAAACAATGTTTCGTTTTCACTGAACAGAACTAAACGTCGTTTTGATGCCAACATCATCAAAAAACGTTTTTTTATTCCAGAAGAAGGAAAGTGGATCACGCTTAATGTTTCTACTTCAACATTGAAAACCATTAATAGAAAAGGGATTTCGGCTGTATTGAAAGAAGCAAGAGCTAAAGGAACCTATAAAGGCTAAATCATGGCAAAAAAAGGAAATAGAGTACAAGTNATNTTNGAATGTACTGANCANAAAGANTCAGGNCAACCTGGNACNTCNCGTTACATTACAACCAAAAACAAAAAAAATACGCCTGAGCGTTTAGAAGTAAAAAAATTCAACCCGATTTTGAAAAAAATGACGGTTCATAAAGAAATNAAGTAAGGTCATGGCAAAGAAATCAGTAGCATCATTACAGACAGGGTCAAAACGTTTAACNAAAGCCATCAANATGGTCAAGAAAGACGGGAGTAGTTCNTACAGTTTTGTAGAAACNATNATNGCTCCAGANATGGCTAGCAAATGGTTGGATAAGCAATAATTATTCTTCCATCTCAAATATAAAAGCTACTTTTAGGTAGCTTTTTTTATGCGTTNAATTTATGGGAAAACTNAGAGCTTTTTTTTCAAAACAAGACCAACAAAAACTNGAGGAGGGTTTAGNNAATACTAAAAANTCTTTTNTGTCCAAATTNGGGACNGCTCTAGTNGGAAAAACNAAGGTAGATGANGACNTACTNGACGAACTGGAAGATGTNTTAATCCAGTCNGANGTNGGAGTNGCAACTACCATAAAAATNATAGAAGCCTTAGAAGCCCGAATAGCAAAAGACAANTNTTTAGGCNANGAAGACTTGATGCGAATNATGCANGANGAAATCATGAANCTCTTGGTNTCACCTGACANTGAAGNNACAACNGTTGAAGAGGAATTGNCTAAACATCAACCTTATGTNGTNATGGTTGTNGGNGTNAATGGAGTGGGAAAAACNACTACNGTNGGAAAGTTGGCTCATCAATTTAAATCNAGTGGAAAAAAAGTGATGTTGGGTGCNGCNGATACCTTTAGAGCAGGNGCNATTGATCAACTNCAAATCTGGGCAGATCGTGTAGANGTTCCNTTGGTNCGNCAGGAGATGGGNAGTGATCCNGCTTCTGTAGCNTTTGANACNCTACAGTCAGCAAAGNCACAAGCTTGTGATATTGTTTTTATAGACACNGCAGGACGTCTTCACAATAAAATNAATTTGATGAATGAACTNTCTAAGGTCAAACGCGTGATGGATAAAGTAGTTNCAGAAGCACCTCACGAGGTANTATTGGTTNTAGATGGCTCAACNGGNCAAAATGCCTTTGAACAAGCAAAACAATTTACTGCAGCAACNGAAGTGACTAGCCTTGCNATTACNAAGTTGGATGGAACNGCAAAAGGNGGGGTNCTCTTAGGTATTTCTGATCAATTCCAAATTCCNGTNAAATANATAGGNGTAGGTGAGGGTATAGAGGANCTNCAGCTATTTGANAAAAGNAATTTTATACAAACCNTNTTCAGTTAAAAATNNATTTATGAAATTANTNANGGNTATNGCNATTTTNTTTNTNGCNCTNGGNGCCNTCTATNTGGTTGGTCCNNAGGTNGAAACCCCAGTTTTTTCNGATAAAATTCCATATGTCCCAACTGCTTTGGACTCACTNCAGCCCTGGATTAAGGCTAAAGAACAAGTACTTGGTAATGTCCGATTGGACAACGAATCAAAAATTATCTTTTATGACTCTATCCCNCAAAAAACAGCTTATAGNGTAGTTTANCTTCACGGATTTACTGCCTCTGGTAAAGAAGGAGATCCGGTTCACCAAATGGTAGCCAATGCTTTAGGAGCTAATTTATACATACCTAGACTATACGGTCATGGATTGGAAGAGGAAGAGCCCATGCTCAATTTCAATAATGAAGGATTCTGGGAGTCTGGAAAAGAGGCTTTAGAAGTAGCCAAACGTCTTGGTGAAAAAGTCATAATCCTTGGAACCTCACANGGTGGAGCTCTTGGTTTGGTATTGGCAGAGNACCCTCAAGTGTCCGCTTTAGCTTTATTTGGTCCCAACATTAAAGTTTATGATCCTAAAGCGATTTTATTGTCAAAGCCNTGGGGGCTTCAGATTTCCCGTTTGGTGAAGGGAGGTAATTATCATTATATGCAAACCGACAAGGAAGAAAAGAAAAAATATTGGACAACTAAATCGCGTTTGGAAGCGGCTACACACATGCAAAAATTCTTGGATTTAAAAATGCGTAAGTCCACTTTTAAAAAAATTGAGCTTCCTGTTTTTCTAGGATATTACTATAAAAATGANAGCATGCAGGATAAAGTTGTATCTGTTCCCGCCATGCTGAAAATGTTTGATCAGTTGGGAACCGCTGATTCGTTAAAGCATAAAGTGGCCTTTACAGATATCGGGGATCATGTACTTACCGCTTCTCTTTCAACTGATGAATACGAAGACGTGGCNATGGAAGCAATCCGATTTCTAAAAAGAGTTTTAAACGAATAGTNCATGAAACCGATCTATACCCTTTTANNTATTTTTCTTGTTNTTTGCTTAGGTTGTACACCTAACTCAGCTCCACTGAATCAATGGGAAGCCTACNATGAAACAGAAGAATTGGCTNCCAATNCGGATCACCCTATAGCTCGTATGNGATATAAAAGGATTCAATCCAAACACAGCGATCGAAACGCCCTNTTTCTTCCCTTTAAGAAGGAATTGAGTGGATTTAATCAAGAGGATCACGATGCTTTAAAGTCCTATATACTTGAGCAAGACATCCCAAGCATACAAAAACACATTAATGCAGGTCATTTAACCTATGAAGAATTGACGCTCTTTTACATTTATCGAATNTATCGTTTTGAATTGGATCGCACTNGCTTTTTAAATGCGCTTATTTCACTGAATCCTAANGTAATGGAGCAAGCGCGTCAGCACGACCGAGATCGCCAGGAAGGTATGGACCACCCTTTATACGGTATGCCGATTCTCCTGAAAGACAATATCGACGCTACTCCAATGGCAACAACAGCTGGCGCTGCAGCTATGGTAAATAATTTTCCAGCCCAAGATGCTTTTATNGTAGAAAAACTAAAAGCTAAAGGAGCACTCATTTTGGGAAAGGTCAATATGAGTGAATGGGCTTATTATTTTTGTCAGGNGTGTCCTGTNGGCTATAGTGCCNTAGGGGGGCAAACTTTAAACCCTTACGGGAGGAGAATTTTTGAAACCGGGGGTTCTAGTTCGGGTAGTGGAGTAGCTGTAGCTGCAAACTATNCCGTAGCCGCTNTAGGTTCTGAAACTTCAGGNTCTATANTATCTCCCTCTGGAAAGAACAGTGTAGTAGGTTTAAAACCTACTATCGGAGCCTTAAGTAGAAGCGGAATTGTCCCTATTTCAAGCAGTCTAGATACGGCAGGTCCCATGACTAAAAACGTCATAGATAATGCCATTTTAATGAGTGCCTTGATTGGNNAAGACAAAAGAGACCGTTATAGTTATCAAGCCAGNCCGATACGTTTTGACCATCTAGATACGGTCAGCCTAAAAGGAAAGCGCCTCGGACTTAACAGCAAGTTTNAAAAAGACAGTTTGATGCAAAGGGCTGTTACCGCGATGAAAGCCAAGGGTGCTGTTGTGATTTCATTTGATCCNCCAGAAATTCAGATGGATCAATTTAGAAGATTATTGGATGTGGACATGCGTGCTGATTTACCTCAATACCTCGATGCTTTTGCGCATNCAGAACTTGGGTTAGATTCTGTTAAAGATGTGGTTGCTTTTAATCTTAAAGATACGCTTTTACACGCGCCTTACGGCCAAGGCATNTTTATGAGAATAACAAAAGAAAAAAGNNCTCAGNTTGAATTTAAAGCTCAAAAGCAGCAGCTTATGCAAACTGCTAAAGATTATTTTGAGCAAACGATGGATGAATATGATTTGGATGCTTTTTTATCTATAGACAATTATTCAGCACGAAATGCTGCTGCTGCACACTTTCCCGCCTTGGGTGTTCCCATGGGCTACGANAGTATGGGGCAACCAAAAAACTTGACCTTTATCGCTCCTTCAAAAAAAGAGCAATTACTACTTGAATTGGGAGCNGCATTCGAGCGCTTGGAAAATGTACGTCAACTCCCTCAACTGTTTCAATAAACTATGCGGACAAAATCTTTAAAGAAAAACACCATAAATGTTATTACTCTAGGCTGTTCTAAAAACATCTATGATTCTGAAGTATTGATGGGTCAACTTCGTGCAAGTGGAAAAGAAGTGGTCCATGAAAAAGAAGGAAATATTGTAGTGGTNAATACNTGCGGTTTTATTGANAATGCCAAAGAAGAATCAGTCAATACCATTTTAGAGCAAATACAGAAAAAAGAAGCGGGTGATGTAGACAAAGTTTATGTTACAGGCTGTTTAAGCGAACGCTACAAACCGGATTTGGAAAAAGAAATCCCACAAGTTGACCAGTATTTTGGGACTACAGATTTGCCTCAACTGTTAAAAGTTCTAGAAGCAGATTACCAACACGAATTGGTAGGAGAACGAATTTTGACAAGTCCCAAACACTATGCTTACATGAAAATTGCTGAGGGCTGTGATCGACCCTGTTCGTTTTGTGCCATCCCTTTAATGAGAGGAAAGCACAAATCAACACCTATAGAAGANCTTGTAAAACAAGCTGAGCATTTNGCCAAAGAGGGAGNAAAAGAGTTGATCTTGATCGCACAGGACCTCACTTATTACGGACTTGATTTATACAANAAGCGNAGACTAGCTGATTTACTAATAGCNTTGGTTAAGGTAGAAGGGATAGAATGGATACGTTTACACTATGCCTTTCCAACTGGTTTTCCTGAGGATGTTCTCGAAGTGATGAGGGATGAGGATAAAATCTGTAATTATTTGGATATTCCTTTGCAACATATAGCTGACCCAATTCTTAAGTCTATGCGCAGAGGAACCACTGAAGCCAAAACAACTGCTTTGCTGCAAAAGTTTAGGGAAGAAGTTCCTGGTATNGTATTGAGGACTTCACTGATAGTGGGTTATCCAGGTGAAACCGAAGAAGATTTTGAAACTCTTAAACGCTGGGTCAAANCCATGCGCTTTGAGCGTTTGGGTTGTTTTACTTACAGCCATGAAGAAAATACGCATGCTCATCAATTGGAAGATGATGTGCCAGAAGAAGTCAAACAACAGCGCTCNAATGCAATCATGGAAATCCAATCTCAAATTTCNTGGGAGCACAATCAAAGTTGTGTGGGAAAAACCTTTCGTTGTCTGATCGATAGAAAAGAAGGNAACCACTACATAGGTAGAACTTTTATGGATTCACCTGANGTTGACAATGAAGTACTNATAGATGCTACAAAACACTACCTAAAGCAGGGAGAGTTTATCCAAGTTTTGGTTACTGAGGCTTCAGATTACGACCTGATTGGTACACCAGTGTAAAGTCTCAGACTTGTNCTTTAGAAAAAGAGTGCGTTGGTAAATGCCATTTTACCAGAATACCAAAACCCTCTAAAAAGAACATTGTCAACAAAATAGATCAACTTACCACGTCCCTTTCTTTCTTCACCAACCAACAAAGACTTGTTTTGATTTTCAATGGCTTTAAATCCAATAAAACCAGCTACAGCCCTTGCATTATTTCCTAGAGTAAGCGCATTACTGCCGTTCTCTAAGAATTCATAAGCATCCTCATTTAATTTTAGCGTATGGTATCGATTTAGACCAAAACTTAAGGGATGCGACTGATCGAGGCTTGCCTCAAATACACTCCCTGTGGTCATGAGACTGATTTCATTTCTAGACCGATCACCGTATGGAATTTCGGTAGTATCAAGTTCTTCATTTTCTTTCTTTTGCAGTTTAAACGGATCTGTATCTGCAAAATGATCAAGTGCTCCAGCAAGTGCNATGATTTTTCCTCCTTTATTGATCCAATCAAGCAATGCTTGGTCGTNNGTGTTNNTCTGGTTCCATTTATTGTAATAACCACTTGGNATNATGAGTTGGTCAATATGCTCAAGNGCCGANGTTAANCGACTNCTNTCAAGCTGTATCANNGGATAATTCAATACCTGTTCAAAGAAATGCCANATNTCACCGTANTTATAGCTTGATGNNNTNTCNGANCGTAANANGGCTATNCGNGGTGCTTTAATNAGNTCNAGTTNGGCNGCACCAAGATCGGGTCCTGANGAAGAATATCCGGTTTCTATGGGAGTTAANTTTCGATTAAACTNGGCAGCAAGTTGAGCNANTTTNTCTAAATNGTTTGGTTTTTTTTGATTGTCACCTTTAAGTATAAATAAACTNCCNNGANCCCAAGCTTTGCCNCTATTTGTNATGGNAACTTGATTNTAACGAACACCTAAACCTTCTTTTAAAAGTGCTGATANAAACTTACCANCTTCTAAACTCTTATATTCCAATGCATANCCATANANATCCTCTTGAAGAGTCAAATNACTTNTNTTTTCAATGGTATAAGGCGAATNCTCTAGGGTTGATTTTGTTGCTACGGCTTTTAATCCAAAGGCATAAGGTAAGGACCAAGAGGTAATGTCATAGGTTAACGAATCGTTTAGTTTTGTTTGTGGTTCTAAAAGAACTTGAGCCATTTTCCCTTTGGGTTGATTGGTCGGAACGACCAGTGCATCTGAAGAAAATGAAGTAGAAGCATTTCTCTGTTTTTGATAATCGTATCCCTTGACTGTAACATCTTTAGTCAAACGGTAACTTTGAATATCGTGTTTGTCCAGTAATGTNTTCAATGCATTTAATTTATCAGCATGCCCTTCCAAAACAAAATTTTGAAACTTTAAAGTTTCATTTTGATAAAACTGCTGATAATTTTCGTTAAGTGCAGTTTTATTTAAAGCGGCAATTTCAACAGTTGAAATCCCAGTAGTGTAATGGTGTTCTATACGATCCTTTAGGGTGAGGGTGATATTTTCATCATTTTCTATTCCAAGTCCTGCACGTCCGCCACCAGCTTGTTCATAGGTCATACCAATTGCGCCTAAGAATGTAGGATAGGTATCTCCATAGCTTGGATACAATAAGTCGAAACGCTGTTTAGTAAAATAGAACCATCCCTGCTTGTCAAAATACTTGGCGTGATTCTTACCGATTATATCTTGAAAGTTTTTTTGAAACGGGGTTATGATTTCGTGTAAGGGTTCTGCCGCAGGAGCAAAGTAGTAGGGACTATTTATTCCTTGTTCGTGAAAATCAACATGTATATGAGGCAGCCACTGGTTGTATTTTTTGATGCGTTGCTGTGATTCTACTTGTGTTAACCAAGCCCAATCACGGTTTAAATCGAAGCTGTAATGGTTTGTCCTTCCATTGTGCCAACCTTCTCTATGTTCCCGAGTAAAAGGTTGGGTGTCGTTTGGAGTACTTTTTATTTGATTGTATAAGTTGACGTAGCGATCTCTTCCGTCTGGATTAATGCAAGGATCAATAATCACGACAGTATCTTTTAGCCAATCTGAATATTTTGTTATTAAGGCGTATGCAGTTTTCATTGCAGCTTCGGTACTTGAAGACTCGTTACCGTGGACATTATAGCTTAGCCAAACTACAGCTTTATCATTGTTTTTCGGGCCTGGAATTACACCGCTATTCTGTAAATGAGCAGTGCGAATGGATTCCAGATTTTTAAGGTTTTCCTCAGTAGAGATAAAAGCCAATTGGAGTAACCGACCCTCGTTTGTTTTACCATAGGCTTGTAATTTTAATTGGGGAGAACTTTCCTCCAACATTTGAAAATAATCCACCACTTGATGATGACGTGTAAAATAAGAACCTAATTCATAACCCAAAAACTCATCAGGGGATTGGGCTTGTGATTGAACAGAGATTAGAGAGAGTAAAGCAAAAACTGAGAATAAAATACGNATCATTAAATTTATTTTTAGTCTAAAATACGCTTTCTAGGTGAACTGTATTTTTTTTTCTTAAAAACGAATATCTTTACACAAACGGATGCATGCAAAAGAAGTTTATTTCATTTGAAGAGACCAAGCGTTTTTCTAAACTTATAACGAGCTATTTGGATCAAGCGGAACAGCTGAAGCCATTTTACGGTTTGTATCCTTCCGTTGAGAACTTTAAAAAGCAAATAGCACTTAAAAAAGAAAGCTATCCAGATACGCATCGTAAAATTTTAGTTGAGACTCTAAAAGCACAATACTCCTCCATCACCCATTCAAAAGCGGTGGNTAAAAACTTAAAGCTTTTAGAGAAAGAAAATACGTTTACGATAACTACAGGACACCAATTGAGTTTGATGACTGGGCCACTGTATTTTTTGTATAAAATCATCAGTACCATCAATCTTTGTAAACGGTTAAAAGAAACTTATCCTAAATCAGATTTTGTTCCAGTTTACTGGATGGCGAGTGAAGATCACGATTTTGAAGAAATCAGTTCCTTTCGCTATCAAGATAAGAGTATTCGGTGGCCTAGAGAGGCTGCAGGAGCGGTGGGAGAAATGTCTTTAGAGGATTTGCAGCCCGCCCTTGATCTGTTTAAGCAACATTTGGGTGAGAGTGCTAACGCTAAGCAGCTTAAGAAATGGATTGATGAATCTTATTTAAAATCTAANAACTTATCAGAAGCAACTTTGCGTTTAGTGAACATTCTTTTTGGTGAGTATGGATTGATTGTAATCGAACCACAACACTCAGCCCTCAAATCAATTTTTAAACCCATACTGAAAGAAGAACTCCAGGTTAATCCATCCTTTAAAGCAGTTAATTCTCAGGTAGAGCATATAAAAAAAGGGTACAATACCTCCTACACCCCTCAGGTAAACCCAAGGGAAATCAATCTTTTTTATTTGACTCCCAACGGACGATACCGTATTGAAAAAAACGAAAGTACTTTTCATTTACATGGAACTGAGCAGTCTTTTTCAAAAGCTGAATTTATAAAATTGGTTGACACTCACCCCGAGCGATTTTCCCCTAATGTAATTCTTCGCCCAGTATATCAAGAGTGTATTTTACCAAACCTTTGCTATATTGGAGGTGGAGGAGAATTGGCTTATTGGTTTCAGCTGAATTCTACCTTTGAACATTTTGGCATTCCTTTTCCAATACTTTTATTGAGGAATTCAGCTCTATTATATTCCAAAAAGCTGGCTAAAAAAATTGAGAAGTTGAATTTGGAAACGGCTGATTTATTTTTGAAACGCAATGAACTACTAAACAAAAAAATAAGACAAATCAGCAATATCGACCTAGATCTTTCTCCTTTAAAGGAGCAACTTAAGAAGCAGTTTGACAGTTTACAGCAACTGGTTGAAAAAACTGATGCTTCTTTTCAAGGTGCGGTTGAAGCCCAACAAACAAAACAACTTAAAGGAATCAAGCACTTAGAAAAACGATTGTTAAAAGCCCAAAAGCGGGTTTTGAAAGATGAGGTNGAACGATTGGTGCTTCTTCACGAGCAATTATTTCCTAACGACAATCTTCAAGAACGCGTACTTAACTTTTCGAGTTTTTACCTAGAATTGGGCACCGTGTTTCTACCTGATTTGATTGAGGCTTTAGATCCTTTAAATCCAGATTTTGTTTTGCTAGAATATTAACAGCAAGATGTTGAATAATTTCCCCAGCTAGTTTTTACAGCAAGGATTAAATCGTATTTTTGCCCATGCAAGAAAAAGTACTCATTCTAGATTTTGGATCACAGTACACTCAATTGATCGCACGNCGTATTCGCGAACTGTTTATTTACTGTGAAATTCACCCCTTCAACAACCCTCCTAAGCACATCACTGAATTTAAAGCCGTTGTATTATCNGGCTCCCCATTTTCAGTAAGAGCGGATGATGCCCCACATCCAGATTTGGAGGCCATTAAGGGGAAATTACCCCTTTTAGGGGTTTGCTATGGCGCTCAATATTTAGCACATTTTTTTGGAGGACAGGTAAGTCCTTCNAATAAAAGGGAATATGGACGGGCGAATTTATCTTTTGTAAATGCTGAAGATGCTTTTTTTAAAGGNGTACCTACAGAGAGTCAGGTATGGATGAGTCATGCGGATACCATCCTCAACCTGCCCGAAAATGCGGAGCGATTAGCGAGTACTGCCGATGTAGAAAATGCAGCGTATAAAATTAATGGAGAGCCCACTTATGGCATTCAATTTCATCCTGAGGTATACCATTCTTCAGATGGAAAACAAGTGCTCGAAAACTTTTTGGTGCATATTGCAGGAGTCAAACAGGATTGGACACCGGATTCGTTTGTGGATATGACCTTAGCTGAACTCAAAGAAAAAGTAGGNGACGACCAAGTCATTTTGGGACTTTCAGGAGGGGTTGANTCTTCTGTNGCAGCCATGTTATTGCACAAAGCCATTGGCAAGCAACTCAATTGNATTTTTGTCAATAANGGTTTNTTGCGAAAGAATGAGTTNGAACAAGTTTTACAGCAATATGAAGGTATGGGGTTAAACATCAAAGGTGTGGATGCNTCCGATCAGTTTCTNGATGCTCTAGATGGGGTTTCAGATCCAGAAACCAAANGAAAAATTATCGGGAAAACCTTTATTGATGTTTTTGATACTGAAGCCCATTTAGTTGAAGGNGTTCGTTGGTTAGGACAAGGAACAATTTATCCTGACGTGATTGAATCCATTTCAGTGAATGGACCTTCGGCTACGATTAAATCTCATCACAACGTAGGAGGTTTGCCTGACTTTATGAAACTCGATTTGGTNGAGCCTTTGCGTATGCTTTTNAAAGATGAAGTTAGACGAGTTGGNAAAAGTTTGGGTATGGATGCTTCCCTTTTAGGGAGACACCCCTTCCCGGGTCCAGGTTTGGCAATTCGAATTCTAGGTGAAATTACNCGTGAAAAAGTAAGTATGCTTCAAGAAGTNGATGCCATTTTTATAGAAGGGCTCAAAAAATGGGAGTTATACGATCAAATTTGGCAGGCAGGAGCTATGTTTTTACCCATNAATAGTGTGGGAGTAATGGGAGATGAACGTACCTATGAAAATTGTGTTGCCTTAAGGGCAGTTCAATCAACTGATGGAATGACTGCTGATTGGGTTGATTTACCCTATGCATTCCTTCAAAAAATATCCAATGAAATAATCAATAATGTNAAAGGGGTGAACCGCGTGGTCTACGATATCAGTTCAAAACCTCCGGCNACAATTGAATGGGAATAGTTTTTGATAACAGTATACTCATGAAACAAATNCGTCATTTTGCATTAATTAGCTTACTCCTTTTANGNAGNTTTTATGTAGTAGCTCAAACNCCTGAATCCTTTANTACTCANAAGGTAAGAAAAGGGGAGACTCTNGAGCTCATCATTGAACAATACGGAATTGATGAATTACAACTTAAAGAATACAATCCTTCTGTCGAGCGATTTGGGATAAGGAGAAGAATGAATTTAAGAATTCCCGTNTATTCAAACCAGGAAANAGCGGTTGAAACGNNAAGTCAAGAAACTTNAANAGANACCCTAAGCTTCAGCCAGCACGAAGTTGCTCCTAAAGAAACCAAATGGCGTTTGGCTTATCAATANAAAACAACNATTGAAATTTTGGATTCGCTTAATCCTGAAATAAGAGAGGGACTAAAAANTGGACAAAAAATTAGAATTCCTAAGGCGGATATCCAAGAAATCATTCCTGAAAGGGATTCTCTTTTTAATTATTACAAAGTACTTCCTAAAGAAGGTTTTTACCGAATTGAAAAGAAANTGGGGGTAGATCAGGNAACTTTAGATTCCTTAAATCCAACTTTAAAGGAGACCGGACTCAGGGCAGGCATGATTTTAAAAATCCCAGGGGAACAGAGTGGTGATTTTATCATCGAAAATGATTTNTTGGTTGAACGAGTCAATTTGGCNGATTCTGTATTTCAAAAAACNGATATAAAACTCGCCTTGTTGTTGCCTTTTAAGGTNAATGAAATTGAATTTGATTCCATAAAGGANANNAAACGCCTATTGCGAGATCGGAACTTACATACTTTATCCCTTGATTTTTACANGGGAGTATTGTTTGCTTTAAAACAGGCCAAAGAAAGGGGTTTGTCGGTTGAGCTCAGCACCTTTGATACTGAAAACAGCTATTCAAAGCTAGACGAGATCAGTGATCAGCTGGCAGCGGCTCAAACAGATTTTATTNTTGGNCCCTTGATTCCTGCTAACTTTGATTATGTGTCAAACAAAAAAGNACTTATTGAAATCCCTAAAATTGCTCCATTATCCTCTAACCCTGTTGTTTTTCGAAAAAATGTTTATCAATCAATTACTCGGGCGGCTACTTTTAGGACTAAAATGTACGACTACTTAGAGCAGGTAATAGACACCACTCAACATGTTGTAATTGTCGCAGACTCATTGAATCGATCGATTGAGAAAAAATTGAGAGCCCAATTCCCATGGGCAATTACNCTACGCCCTGAAAAAGGGGATTACATCCTTCCCGANCTCGNAGACTCTTTACTCATCGATTCCTTACCCAACAAAGTGNTTTTAGAAACTCAATCCTTTCCTTTGATTGCCAANGCGCTATCTCAGTTTAATGCTCAAAATTCTGCAGAACGAGATGTACAAGTTTTTACCACCTATCGAAGTAATGTTTATGATAATGAGAATTTGTCACGAAAAATGTTGGGAGGAATTCAATTCACCTATCCCGTAGGATTTAAACCCTTAGATTATTCTTCCAATCGACAATTCATTCAAAACTTTGAAAGTCAATATGGTAAACCCCCAACGAAGGAATCACTTCGTGCANATGACCTGGTGATGGATTTAATTTTGAGAATTGCCGTAGCCAAAGATTTGGAANGTTCGCTAAAGTTAGGNGAAACCCAGTACCGATCNAATCGATTCTTATATCAACCTCAAACAAACGGTTCCTATATTAATTCGGCTCTTTTTCTCCTACAGCACCGTGGATNNGAAATCTTTGAAATAAAAGAATAGAATGAGAAGCCTTGAAGTTCCCATTGATTTTGTAAATTTGAGTCCGGTAAGCAAGAACTAAATCAACCGGATGTCCAACACCAAATATATCTTTGTTACAGGAGGAGTTACTTCTTCNTTAGGAAAAGGNATCATTGCAGCTTCACTNGCCAAACTTCTTCAGGCTCAAGATTTTAAAGTTACCATCCAAAAGTTTGATCCCTATATCAATGTGGACCCNGGCACCTTAAACCCTTACGAACACGGAGAGTGTTTTGTAACTNATGATGGAGCTGAAACTGATCTAGATTTGGGGCATTACGAACGTTTTTTAAATGTAAAAACCTCTCAAGCTAATAATGTGACTACTGGTAGAATTTACCAAAGCGTAATTGAAAAGGAGCGCAGNGGTNAATTTNTAGGAAAAACAGTACAAGTCATTCCACACATTACAAACGAGATTAAAGAGCGGATGCAATTGCTCGGAGAATCAGGAGAATACGATATCGTAATCACTGAAATAGGCGGAACAGTAGGGGATATTGAATCATTGCCTTATATAGAATCTGTACGTCAACTGATTTGGGATTTAGGAAAGGAAAATGCGCTNGTCATTCACTTGACATTGATACCCTATCTGGCTGCTGCAGGTGAATTAAAAACCAAGCCCACTCAACATTCTGTTAAAACACTTATGGAAAGTGGAATTTNGGCTGACATTATTGTGTGTAGAACAGAACACGAACTTTCCACTGAGCTCAGAGAAAAATTGGCTTTGTTCTGTAATGTAAAATCGGAAGCTATCATACAGTCTATNGATGTAGACACTATTTACGANGTACCACTTAAAATGAGAGATGAGGGCTTGGACAAAGTAGTCTTGGAAAAACTGCAAATGNNNCCNAAAAAGCCCCTTGATTTAAANTCTTGGAATGTTTTTTTAGAAAAATNTAAAAATCCAAAGCACAGTATAAAAATTGGTTTGGTTGGGAAATACGTTGAACTTCAAGATTCCTACAAATCCATTTTAGAATCTTTAATTCACGCGGGTGCTGTAAATGAAACTGAAATTGAGGTAGTAAGCATTCACTCTGAACATCTTGAAGAGGGNGGAGTGGCAAAGCAATTGGATGGGCTTCACGGATTAATAGTTGCCCCTGGTTTTGGAGAACGAGGNATAGAGGGTAAGATTAGCGCCATTGCCTATGCAAGAGCACANAAACTTCCATTTTTTGGAATTTGTTTGGGAATGCAGATGGCAGTAATNGAATATGCGCGAAATCATGTTGGAATTNCAAAGGCCAATTCAACTGAGATGGATNCTCACTGCGATGANGCTGTCATTGATTTGATGGAGTCACAGAAAAGTATTGTGAAAAAGGGAGGAACTATGCGTNTAGGCGCATGGGATTGTGAGCTAAAGACCGATTCAAAAGCTGCAGCTGCTTATCAGGAAAAAATAGTTTCTGAACGCCATCGTCACCGTTATGAATTTAACAACGACTTTGTAGATCGCATTTTTGATGAAAATTTTATCATAGCTGGNACAAATCCGGATACNGGTTTGGTTGAAATTATTGAGTNTAATNATCANCCCTGGTTTGTTGGAGTGCAATTTCATCCAGAATATAAAAGTACAGTNTCGGATCCACACCCCTTATTTGTAGCTTTTGTACAAGCCAGTTTGCTGCAAAAAGCTAAAAAGTAATTAAGCGTATATCATGGAAGAAAAAAAATTCGATCCTTATCAATTCATTGGGTTCATACTTATTGCATTGATTTTAACATGGATGCTCTACCGCAANGGTCCNGNCGAAGCTGAGCCTNAAAGTACTACTACCGAGCAAACAGTTCCTCAANGTAACACTACTGTTGCTACTCCTATTCAAAACGATTCTATTGTTCAGCAGCAAAAAGTTNCTGCNTATGGTGATTTGGGAAGTTTGTTTGTTGCTAATGAANTCGCTCCANTAAATCTTGAGACAGCGCAGTTGACAATAGCACTCAATCCAAAAGGAGGGCAAATTTCGGAGTTGACNCTAAACGCNTATCAAAACTATGAAGATCAACCTCTACCTCTAATCAGTGAAGGNAATACAGATTTTANCATCCAATTAAATACNCTTGACGGTCGTNTATTGAATACNCGGGACATGTTNTTTANTCCGATTGTNCGCGACGGGNNAGAAGCCGTGCAAGTTGAAATGAGAGCTGCTCTNAACTTACAACAGTATATTTCATTTGTGTACAGTTTTCCAAAAAATGGACATATGTTCTCNTTTTCAGTNAAGACGGTGGGCNTGAGTAGCCTTTTGAATACTTCAGTTGCTCCTGAATTGTTTTGGAAAACAGACGTTTTTAGAAATTCGAGAAGTATAGACTACGAAAATAGATATACCGAATTTACTTTCGGTTATGAAGATGATCGTGTCGATTATTTATCCCTTAGTGGAGACGACGAAGAAACGCGACAAGATCTTCGTTGGATTTCCTATCGTCAGCACTTCTTTAGTGCNATNATGATACCAGATCAGNCCATAGATGAGGCAAAAATNACTTCNACNGANCTNTCNGGNGANGCNNCNTTAAATGANCGATTTACNAAATCATTT
The DNA here is from genome assembly GCA_002167945.1 of Flavobacteriaceae bacterium TMED48. Taxonomy (GTDB): domain Bacteria; phylum Bacteroidota; class Bacteroidia; order Flavobacteriales; family Flavobacteriaceae; genus MS024-2A. Next base: position 32,199 of record NHDB01000006.1, read on the forward strand.
ACCACGACTTATGCNCTTAATTCAGGTGGAGAACTCAATTCNAATTTAAAGTTTTACTACGGTCCTACNGACTATAAANCACTCAAAAAATTNGAGGGTGATTTAGAAACTTCAATNCCTATGGGGTGGGGTATTTTTGGATGGATNAACCGCNTNATCTTTTTACCNCTCTTTGAATTTTTATCCTCNTTCCTCTCTTACGGAATTGCCATNATNGTGATGACAATTATTGTTAGATTGGCAATGTCNCCAGTAACCTANAAATCGTATGTTTCNCAGATNAAAATGAAGGTTTTACGNCCAGATATTGAGNNNATTAACAACAAGTATAAAGACGATGCTGTAAAGCGTCAGCAGGAGACGATGAGTTTGTATTCTCGAGCTGGAGCAAACCCCATGTCGGGTTGTNTNCCTGCGCTATTNCANCTCCCNGTTTTCTACGCTTTGTTTTCTTTTTTCCCAGTNGCATTTGTATTGAGAGACAAGTCNTTTTTATGGGCAGANGANNTATCGTCTTACGATTCTATTTTGGATCTTGGATTTAATATTCCCTTTTATGGAGATCANGTNAGTTTATTTCCAATTTTNGCNTCNGTNGCTATATTCTTTTATACGCGTATGACCACAGGTCANCANCCCATGCCCCANCANCCNGGGATGCCNAANATGAAGATTATCATCTACTTGATGCCTTTGATGATGCTGTTCTTTTTNAACAATTACGCCAGTGGATTGAGTTTGTATTATTTTGTTTCAAACCTCTTGACCATCTTTTTAATGTTAGTAATCAAGAATTACATCATTGANGATACTAAAATCCACGCTAAAATTGAGGAGAATAAAAAGAAGCCTAAAAAATCAGGAGGATTTTCAGCTCGTTTGCAAAAAGCAATGGAAGAAGCTGAAAAGCAAAAGAATGCGAGAAAGAAGTAAAGGTCACTTCCTTTCCTTTTGATTATCTTTAAATCAAAAAAGATATGCGTTTAAGCTTTCTTTGTGGACTTGGTATTACTGTATTTTTAATTGGGTGCAATTCATTTACTACGGATTATATACCTATCGAACCACTTGGTGTACATCCTAACGGGACTGTTTACATTGGGATGGAAAGTTGTACTCAATGTCATTTAGATCTGGTCAATGCGCATATGAAAACGTCTCATTGGTTGACTTCTTCCAAGCTTAATTCATCAAATATTCTTCCTTTTTTAGTCTCAGGGAGGAACTCTTTTGATTTAAGAGACGAGACTCGCTTAATTTTTTCATCTAAGAGAGATACTTTGTTTCAAGAGGCTTATAAACCGCCCTACCTAACTCCTTTTTTTATAAAATCATTAGATATTAGTATTGGTTCTGGGAATAAAATTGGAAACTCATTTTTAGGTTGGGAGGGAAGTTCTTTATTTCAGCTTCAAGGATCCTATTATAAACCTAGTTCAGAGTGGATTAACAGTCCTGGATATCCATCTTATTTCCAATCTTTACGACCCATTTTCCCCAGATGTTTAGAATGCCACACAACATTTAGCCAATCAGAAAATTGGCAAAGCCCTATTTCGACAAATCGATATAACAAAAATAATATAGTGTTTGGGATTGACTGTCAAAGATGTCATGGTGAAGTGATAGATCATGTTAAGTACCATCGAGAAAATCCTATCGATAGTATTGGAAGAAATATCATTTCTTATTCTACTTTTAATCAACAACAAAGAATTGATATGTGCGCGTTATGTCATGCTGGAGTTGGAAAAAACATTAATAAACCTGCTTTTTCATTCACTCCAGGAGATGCGTTAAATCAATATTTAACCTCTGAAACGACGGATGAACCTGATGTTCACTCTAATCAGGTTGGCTTACTTCTTAGAAGTCCCTGTTTCATCAATTCAGAAGAGATGGATTGTATGACCTGTCATGATCCTCATTCGAATGAAAAACAAAGTATGCTTAAATTTAATGCAAGCTGTGTAGAATGTCACCCAAACCCAAAACATAGAACTGTATTGTCTGAAAATTCTTTCGATTGTGTGAGTTGTCACATGCCCCTAGAGTCGAGTAAATTGATGAAAATTCAAATAAATCTAGATAGTATCAGTCCAGTTCAGGTACGCACCCATAGAATAGGTATCTACATTGAGGGGGAACTGCTCCTTTAATAGTTTTTTCTGACTGAAAATAGGTATAGTATGACGTATATATTGACCAATTATTGGTTATTTTACTTAAATTTAATAGACTTAATCTTATCGATATGATTTTTTTTATAGGTTTTCGGGAGTTGTTTTATCAAATTTGGTTGTTATTATTCTTTTGTTTAATTGGTTGTCAACAAGCAAAGGTTTCATCAAATCTAGTCAGTGAAGAAGATTTAAAACAACTCCGTAAAATTGATGTACACGCCCACTATAAATATCCTCGAAGTTATCTCCCCAATTTTTTTAAGCGATGGAATATGAAAGCCATGTTGGTTGATGTTGCAATTGAGCAAGGAGACAGTATTGTTAAAAATTTTGATAATTACTTGACTCATTATGAGCTCTTACCAGAGCTTTTTTACTTGTGTACAACCTTTACTGCTAAGGGTATTGATAGTCCTGATTATATCGATAAAACTATTGCACAGTTAAAAAGCAATATAGCTCAAGGTGCTCGTATGGTAAAAGTTTGGAAGAACTTTGGAATGGTTACTAAGGATTCAAAAGGGAATTACATTCAGATAGACGATCAGAGGTTAAATCCAATATGGGATTTTTTAGTCGAAAATAAGATAACAGTTCTCGCTCATATTGCTGACCCTGAGCAAGCTTGGCGTCCTTTAGAGGATCCAAACAATCCACATTATAATTACTATAAAAGCAACCCTCAATATCATGCTTATAATTTTCCCGAAATCCCCTCTTATGAGACTATCATTGGTGCTCGAGACCAATGGGTAAAAAATAACCCTGATTTAAAAATCATCGCTGCTCATATTTTAAGCATGTCCAATGATATTGATGCGGTTGCTCAGCGATTGGAGGCTTATCCTAATTTAAGTGTAGAGTTGGGTGCTCGTTTTGGTGATTTAGCCATGCAGGATTCGGAAAAGGTTAGAATTTTTTTTGATAAGTATCAGGATCGTATTTTGTTTGGAACAGATTATGGGACTGGAGAAGCGGAGTATCAAAAAAGTTCTGAAGCCCTACTAGCTGAGGCTAAGAACTTAGAGGAGCGATACCAGCTTTTATTCGACTATTTAACAAAGCAGGATTCTATGGTACTTAGAAAACAGCAGACCAAGGGACTTGCTCTTTCAAAATCAGTTTTAGAAAAAATCTTCAGTAAGAATTATTTAAAATTTTTAACTCGTTCAAACTAATTCTTTCAAAGTTTTAGAAGTTTAAAGTACTGCTTATCTTTGCAAAGATGAAAAGAGAAAGGGTAGTCATAGGACTTTCTGGTGGTGTAGATTCCAGTGTTGCAGCTTATTTGCTTAAAGAGGCTGGCTATGATGTCGTTGGTCTCTTTATGAAAAATTGGCATGACGAGACGGTAACCATCTCAAATGAGTGTCCATGGCTNGAAGATAGTAACGATGCCATGTTGGTGGCTGAAAAACTCGGTATTCCTTTCCAAACTGTAGATTTAAGTAAAGAATACAAAGAGCGCATAGTCGATTATATGTTTGACGAATACGCCAAAGGGAGAACCCCCAATCCAGATGTATTGTGCAATAGAGAGATCAAGTTTGATGTGTTCCTAAAAATTGCACTCTCATTGGGTGCAGACTATGTAGCCACAGGGCATTATTGTCAAAAAAGTCATTTCCTATCAGCCGACGGGCTAGAGGTACACCAATTATTGGCGGGAGAAGACAAGACTAAAGATCAATCGTATTTTTTATGTCAATTGACACAAGAGCAACTTTCAAAAGTTCTCTTTCCAATAGGACACCTTGCTAAAGCAGAAGTTCGAAAAATNGCCACNGCNCAAAATTTANTNACAGCAGATAAAAAGGATTCCCAAGGACTNTGTTTTATCGGAAAAGTTAGTCTTCCTGATTTTTTACAGCANCAACTCAAACCCNAAAAAGGAGAGATAATTGAAATTCCTGCNGANNTAGAAAAGTATAATGAAACTCATAAAAAGACNTTGCAAGAGCAATCTCTAAAAAAGCATTATTTACCTGAGGAAGGCGTATTGGTAGGAGAACACCAGGGTGCTCACTTCTTTACTATTGGTCAGCGAAAAGGCTTAAGGGTAGGAGGAATGGTTGAGCCTCTATTCGTGATTGATACTGACGTAGAAAACAATACCATCTATGT
>NHDB01000043.1 GCA_002167945.1 Flavobacteriaceae bacterium TMED48
AGATGATTGTTGTACCTTTGCTGTAAGCCATCAACTGAATGTCTAAAAAGAAGAAAGACTTAAAAAGACTAGAAGGAAAAATACTTACGTTATTTAAAAATTCTCCTAAGACAATTTTTAACTATAAACAGCTTGCCTCTAAACTAGAAATTAGAGATACAAAGGGAAGAAACAATATCATTCGTGTTTTGAATCAGCTTAACAGCAAGCAAATTATTGTCGCCGCTCAAAGGGGAAAGTATCATTACAACAAACAAAAACAAAAAACAGAAGAAGCTATCCTTCGTATTATTCCAACAGGCAAGGGGGTTGTAATGATTGAAAATTTTGAAGAAGAACTTATAGTTCCTAAGAAAAAACTAAATAGAGCCTTGGATGGTGATCTTGTAGAAGTCAGTATTAATAGAAAAGATAAATTTTTTGAGGCTCATGTTGAGTCTATAATAGAAAGAGTACAAAGAGAATATGTAGGTGTCTTGGAGCGACAAAAAGATTTCGCCTTTGTCAATTGTAGAAATAGTAGGAGTTATACTGATTTTTTTATAGAGAAAAAAGATTTAAAAGACTATAAGGATGGGGAAAAAGTGGTGGTTACTTTCAAATCTTGGGAAAACAATAAAGATGCACCCCACGCGACTATAGTAAAAAGTCTTGGTGCTTCTGGTGAAACAGAGACCGAGATCCACGCAATTTTACACAATTACGGATTACCTTACGATTTTCCTCAGTCTATAGAACTGGCAGCAGCGAAAATACCGACAACGATTGATAAAAAGGAGGTAGAGAAAAGAAGAGATTTTAGAAAGATCCTTACTTTTACTATAGACCCGAGAAAAGCAAAAGATTTTGATGATGCACTTTCTTTTAAAGATCTTGGTGACGGCAAGATAGAAGTAGGGGTTCATATAGCAGACGTCTCTCATTATGTAACACCTAATTCAGCTCTAGATGCTGAAGCATACGAAAGAGCCACTTCTGTATATCTTGTTGATCGAGTAGTACCAATGTTACCAGAGGCATTGTCCAATGATTTGTGTTCATTGATACCCAATGAAGAAAAACTAACTTTCTCTGCAGTTTTTACTTTGGATTCATCGGGAAAGGTTTTAAAAGAATGGTATGGAAGGACAGTAATATTATCTGATTACCGCTTTGCATATGAGGAAGTACAGTATATGTTAGAGCATCGTAAACCAGAAGTAGATTTAACGGTCTCTTTGACAAATCAAAAGTACTCAGTACCCGACAACGTTTTTGATGCGATACTAGAGTTGGATCGGCAAGCAAAGATTTTAAGAAAAGGAAGAATGAAGAGAGGAGCAATCTCTTTTGATAGAGTAGAAGTAAATTTTAATTTAAACCAAGACAACAAACCAGATTCTGTATTCTTCAAGAGTTCTAAAGATGCGAATAAATTAATTGAGGAATTTATGTTGCTTGCCAATCGCAAAGTAGCAAACTTTATAGGCTCTCAGCAGAAAAAATTTCCTTTCGTATACCGTGTACATGATGATCCTGATGAAGAAAAATTAGTAAATTTAAAGCGCACCGTAAGTAGTTTTGGTTATTCGTTTAATCCCTCAAGAAATGGAATTAACAAAGAAATTAACAACCTCCTTCTTTCGTGTCAGGGAAAAAAAGAACAGAACTTGATAGACACTCTAACTTTGAGATGTATGTCAAAAGCAGAATACACAACGGATAATATTGGACACTACGGATTAGCTTTTTCGCATTACACCCATTTTACTTCACCGATAAGACGCTATCCGGACGTTCTAGTTCATCGTTTATTACAAACCTTTTTAGATAAAGGACCACCGATATCAGAAAATGCTCTTGAAGAAGCCTGTGAACACAGTTCTCAAAGAGAACAATTGGCAACGAANGCAGAAAGGGATTCCATTAAACACATGCAAATGGTCTTTATGGAAGATAAAGTTGGTGAGGAATTTGAAGGAGTAATTTCAGGGGTAACCGATAGGGGACTTTATGTGGAGTTAATTGAGAATAAATGTGAGGGAATGATCCGAACTGTTGATATGAAAGAAGATTACTTTTATTTTGATATGGANCGACACGCCCTGATAGGGGAAAGAACCAAAAAAGTTTATCAGTTGGGAGANCCAATAAAAATAGAGGTAAAAAAAGTNAATATNATAAAACGTTTTCTAGACTTTGTTCCNATTAAATAATTGAAGATTTTTGCTCTATGTTTTCTAAAAAAATTATANGGATATTGTTTTTANTNGTGAGCGTTTNTCTTGCTAACGCACAGGACAATCAAAGAAGGACNCTTACAACNTCACCNTTTTTAGGAATTAAAGTATANTCAGGNTTAGAGGTCAATCTTATNGCNTCAGAAGTTAATAAAGCAGTAGTNTATGGNCCTCAGTCAGACGACGTAATNCTTGGAATGAAAAANGGGGTATTACAAGTNAAAATTTCNCTAGGNAGCCTTTCTGATTCCTTACCGACCCGAGTAGATTTATATNACAGCAAATTACTAAACGAAATAACGGCCACACAGCAANCGAAAATAACATCACAAGAGCCACTAGTACAAACAAGCCTTAATTTAAAGTCAAATTCAGCAGCTGTNCTNGATTTNGAAATTTATNCGGATCGTTTGGACGCAGTAGCAACAAATGGTGGNAGAATTGAGNTAGAGGGAACCGTATCTAGTNTTAACCTCAATGTAAACGCTGGAGGNAGNTGTGAAGCAGAACAACTGCAAACGAGTCAAGTACAAACGAAATTAATTGGAGGAGGATATGCTTATGTAACAGTTTCAGATCTAATTAACGCTGAGGTTATAGCAGGAAGTGTGCTTCGTGTTTANGGCGATCCTGTAAAAAAGGTATATCAGAAAAANCTAGGAGGAAAACTTTATTTNGAAAAATAAAGAGGCATCGAGCGGATTCGAACCGCTGTACAAGCTTTTGCAGAGCTCTGCCTAGCCACTCGGCCACGATGCCATNGGTCAAAAGTACTNATTATTAATCGAATTNTACCCCCGANCGCTCGAGTTCTAATTCAACGGCGACTTCCTCAACATTTCCACCTATAGGTGGGTTTTGTTTGGCCACTTTAACTCTTGCTGTAGAAACTTCGAGGTGTTCTCTAAAAATTCTTTTAATGATTCGGTCAGCTACTTTTTCAAGCAATTTAGCGCGCACACTCATTTCTTCTTTTACAATTGCATGTAAGGAAACATAATCTACCGTATCGCCTAAGGCATCTGTGTTGGATGANTTTTCCAAGTTNGTGTGTACAACNACATTGACAACANAGTCGCTACCGATTTTTTCTTCTTCNTCCATACANCCGTGAAAGGCGTAAAGACGGATGTTTTTTAAAAATATTTTTCCCATTGAGAATGCAAATATAAAGACTGTTTTCACTTTTCTTCCCATATTTACATTCATTATCTTTACCACAAATAATTATCATGGAGCGATCCCTACATTTTATTGAGCATCTTGTTGAGGAAGACCTCAAAAACGGTTATTCAAAATCTGATTTACGTTTTCGTTTTCCGCCAGAACCAAATGGATATTTACACATCGGCCACGTCAAAGCGATCTGTATAAACTTCAATCTCGGTGAGCGGTACAATGCTCCTGTAAATTTGCGTTTTGACGACACCAATCCCGCCAAAGAAGAGCAACAATATGTAGATGCCATAAAAGAAAATATCAAATGGCTGGGTTATCAGTGGGACGCGGAGTGTTATGCATCAGATTATTTCGATCAATTATATTCATGGGCACTGCTCCTTATTGAAAAAAACCTAGCATATGTGGATTCTCAATCCTCAGAAGAGATCGCTCAGCAAAAGGGAACACCAACCCAAGCTGGTACCCACAGCCCATTTCGAAACCGTTCTATAGCAGAAAACAAGCAGCTTTTTGAAGAGATGAAAGCAGGGCAACACCCAGAAGGTGCCCATGTGCTCAGAGCAAAAATAGATATGGCATCATCGAATATGTTGCTGCGCGACCCCGTGATGTATAGAATCATGTATAAGACGCANCACAGAACAGCNGATGATTGGTGTATTTATCCGCTCTATGACTGGACACATGGTCAATCAGATTATNTTGAGCAAGTCTCACACTCTCTTTGTTCTTTGGAGTTTAAACCGCATAGGGATTTATACGACTGGTTTTTAGATGCCCTTAGCCCATTAGAGAAGTCCCTAAGACCAAAACAGACTGAATTTGCAAGGATGAANTTGNCTTATACCGTTACCAGTAAACGAAAGCTTGCAAGCTTAATTGAAGAGGGATTTGTTTNNGGNTGGGACGATCCAAGAATGCCNACCATCGCAGGTTTAAGAAGACGGGGATATACCCCCCAGGCACTACGTAATTTTGTGGATGCCGCAGGGGTTGCAAAAAGAGACAATGTCATTGACATGTCCCTNNTAGAATACGCAGTTAGAGAAGATCTCAATCAAANAGCCCCCCGAGTTNTGGCCGTGCTTAATCCNGTTAAACTTACTATTTCTAATTACCCAGAAGGAGAAACNGAACAATTAGAAGGAGAAATNAACCCAGAGCAACCAGAGCTAGGAACAAGAANNCTTCCTTTTTCCAAGCACTTATATATNGAACAAGAAGATTTTAAGGAAGNGGCAAACCGCAANTTTTTTAGGTTGACTTTGGGTAAGGAGGTTCGATTAAAAAACGCTTATATCATTAAAGGNGAGTCTGTAATCAAAGACGCATNAGGNAACATAGTTGAAATAATATGTACNTACGANCCAAAAAGNAAAAGCGGNAGCGGCACAGAAGAAAGTCAACGAAAAGTGAAAGGGACCTTGCACTGGGTGAGTATTGANCATGCGNTCCCTATTAAAGTTCGTCTNTACGACAGGCTTTTCCAAGAAGAAGCTCCTGATCAAGATAAAAACGTTGANTTTAAGCAGCATTTAAACCCNAACTCNTTAAGTACTCAAAATGGTTTTGCAGAACCGAGNCTTCAATCNGCAAAAGCTGGAGAGCGCTTTCAATTCCAACGNCTAGGCTATTTTGTTGTTGACCCNGACAGCAGCACAGAACAGATAATTTTCAATAAAACAGTNGGNCTGCGTGACAATTGGGCGAAAAGGGCTTANGAGTCCGTNTCTGAATTTTTATCTTTTTTCTTNAGATTTTCTGCCTTCATGGCTTCACCGATTTGATTACTAGCCGTAAAGGAGGCAACCATATTATTTAGCATTTCACTACCNGCTTGGGGTGAATTTGGCAATAAAATTAAATTGCTGTTGGTNTCTTCTCCAATTGATTGTAGGGTGTCGTANTGTTGGGTAACGACAATTAAGGCAGAAGCCTCTTGGGAATTAATTCCAACCCCGTTGAGCACATCTACNGACTCTTCAAGACCTCGAGCNATTTCTCTTCTTTGGTCGGCTATCCCCTGACCCTGAAGTCGCTTACTNTCTGCTTCAGCTTTTGCCTTTTCAACGATTAATATACGTTCAGCATCACCTTCATATTGAGCGGCTACNTTTTTNCGTTCAGCAGCATTNATGCGGTTCATTGCAGCTTTNACTTCACNGTCTGGGTCAATGTCTGTTACTAATGCTTTAATGATGTCGTAGCCGTAATTAATCATGGCATCATTTAATTCTCCTTTTACTGCATTGGCAATCTCGTCTTTCTTTTCAAATACATCATCCAGCTTCATTTTTGGAACNACTGCTCGCACTACGTCAAANACATAAGAGGTAATNTGATCTTGTGGATAGTCTAATTTATAGAATGCATCATATACCTTTTCCTGAANCACTTTGTATTGAACGGAAACCTTAAGTTTTACAAACACATCGTCTTTAGTTTTAGTCTCGACGATCACATCCAATTGAAGAATTCTCAAACTAATTCTCCCAGATATTNTATCAATCANAGGNATNTTAAAGTGTAGACCAGATTGTCGGATGGTTAGAAACCGACCAAATCGTTCAACAATGGCNGCAGTTTGTTGTTTTACNACAAAAAGCCCTGTCAATAAAATTAGAGCTAAAATACCGGCAATAATGTAAGGAGTCATAAGATTTAAGTTTTTGAGTTAAAATAGGAAATAGCTAAANCAATNCGNNTTAAAGTTACATCTTTCCCTAAAATGTTACAAATTTCAAATATGNCNGGCCCAGCAAGTTTACCCACCAAGGCGACCCGNAGCGACTGCATCATCACACCAGTATTNATTTCATGTTTTTTAGCCCAAGGCATTAANGNTTCTTTTAAGTCNCTTNGNTCGCTCANTTNTTTCACAATGTCAAGCATNCCCTCCATTACTTCCAAAGCCCCTTTGGAAAGNAGNTTTNGNANAATTTTTTNATCATANNTTTNNGGNTCTTGCATCCANNCNATNTCTTNTGCTAAATCATTCANCGTAAACANNCGTTCTTTNANNANNTCCAACAAANCAAGGTGTTTTGATGAATCNACNCCNTGAAGCTGTTTNTTTATTAAATCGNAATGGTATATNTCTGNTGNNTCCATTNCNCTNAAATGCTGNTGATTTATCCATTTNGCTTTTTCGNAATCAAAGCGCGCTCCTCCTTTNTGAATTCCTTGGACACTAAAATNANTTTCTAATTCTTTTAAACTANANACCTCNTGTTCAGTTCCACTGTTCCAGCCCAATAGCGCAAGATAATTNATAAAGCCCTNGGCTAAAAANCCGCTTTCNTTAAAGCCTANAGCAGTATNCCCCCANTTNAAAGGAAATACNGGAAACCCTTCTTTNTCNCCATCTCTNTTGGATAGTTTTCCNTTNCCAGAAGGCTTTAANATNAGGGGNAAGTGCATAAATTGNGGGGCGGTCCAATCAAANGCATCANANANTAGTTGNTGTATTGGCAAAGAGGGAAGCCACTCTTCNCCCCTTATNACTGTNGTTATNTTCATCAGNTNATCGTCNACCACATTAGCAAAGTGATAGGTTGGCATACCGTCTGCTTTGAGGAGTATTTTATCGTCTANTAAATNACTGTCNTGTNGGATNGTTCCTCTAATNTCATCGTAAACNGTAATGATGTTTCCTGGATNTACCTTTAGCCTTACAACATAATCTCCTTTTAATTGANNATNNANTTCAGCTTNAGTNAGGNTTAAACTATTGTTGAATTGCATTCGGTTTTCAGCNCCATANCTAAAGGTATNNCCNTTNANTTCTNCATTNTTTCTNGCNTCNGCTAAGGTTTCGGTATCATCAAAAGCATAATATGCCTTACCCNTAGCAATGAGCTNTTGTATATGCTNTTGGTAGATANCNTTCCGNTCACTNTGNCTGTAAGGNCCGAAANCACCTCCATTTGNNGGTCCTTCATCAGGGANCATTCCAGCCCATTCNANNGCATNNTGTATATAGGCNTCACTGCCNTCAACATAACGGTTTTGGTCTGTATCTTCTATTCTAAGTATAAAATCCCCCTTGTTTTTCTTCGCAAAAAGGTAGCTAAATAAGGCAGTTCTTACGCCTCCAATATGTAAAGGTCCAGTAGGACTAGGTGCAAATCGTACCCTTGTCTCCATTTTTTTCCTGCAAAGATAACAGCTTCCAAACATTTATAAGCGGCACACCTTATAAATCCTTTATATTTGCAAAAATTAGAGACATAATCATTTTCAATAACATACCCGATTACATATCAGCTGAAGAGCTTAGGACTGCTATGGAATCCTATGTTAGTACAGTTGGCTTTTCTATCGATCGACTGGTTTACAATTTTATTTCCAAGGAACGCATGCTTGAGCTCAACCAAAAATTTCTTAGCCACGATACCGATACGGATATTATTACGTTTGACTACACTAAAAATAAATCTCTCAGCGCAGAATTTTTCATTTCTTTATGGGCTGTGGGCCTCTCAGCAAAAGAGGAGTTGCAAAGCATTGAAAATGAGACCCTTAGAGTTCTAATTCATGGCATTTTACACTGTTTAGGGCATAAAGACGCCAATACTGAGCAGAAATTAAAAATGCGTGAATTAGAAGACGACTTTATAAAAATGTTCCACGTGAAACAAAACATCCATGTTTGATTCTTCTTTTGATGTGATTGTAGTCGGTGCTGGTCATGCGGGTTGCGAAGCAGCAGCAGCAGCAGCAAACCTTGGGTCTAAGACGCTTTTAGTCACTATGAACCTGCAGAATGTTGCTCAAATGTCGTGTAATCCTGCTATGGGTGGTATTGCTAAAGGACAGATTGTGAGAGAGATAGACGCTTTAGGCGGCTATTCAGGAATTGTTTCAGATCGAAGCGCAATCCAATATAAAATGCTGAACCAATCTAAAGGTCCAGCCATGTGGAGTCCACGAGTTCAGTCAGACCGCAACTTGTTTACGCTTGAATGGCGATCGCTTTTAGAAAAAACATCTAATCTTGATTTTTATCAAGACATGGTAGTAGATCTTATTGTAGACAAGGATCAGGTTATTGGAGTTGTTACTTCTTTAGGCTTAAAAATTTTCAGTAAAACAGTAGTACTCACCAATGGCACTTTTCTTAACGGCTTGATTCATATTGGAGAAAAGAACTTTGGAGGAGGACGCGCAGGGGAAAAGGCTTCAACTGGATTAACAGCCGCCCTTCAAGAATTAGGATTTACAGTCGGACGTATGAAAACCGGAACTCCACCGCGTGTTGATGGTCGTTCTCTAGACTTCAGTAAAATGGAAGAGCAGCCGGGAGATATTAAACCCTCAAAGTTCTCCTTTACGGAATTGACCAAACCCCTTGAAAAGCAACGCAGCTGTTATATTACCCATACGAATGAAGAAGTTCATGATTTGTTGCGTACAGGTTTTGACCGATCACCGATGTTTAATGGGTCGATACAAAGTACAGGTCCTCGATATTGTCCTTCCATTGAAGACAAGATCAATCGTTTTAGCGACAAATCGCAGCATCAAATATTTGTTGAACCCGAAGGATGGGACACGGTTGAAGTTTACGTCAATGGATTTTCAACCTCACTTCCAGACGACATTCAATACAAAGCCTTAAAACAGGTAAGAGGCTTTGAACAGGTCAAGTTTTTTAGACCAGGCTATGCAATTGAGTATGATTATTTCCCTCCTACTCAACTCTTTCATAGTTTAGAAACAAAAAGAATTCAGAATTTATTTTTTGCAGGTCAAATCAATGGTACCACCGGTTATGAGGAAGCTGGAGCTCAAGGGATCATGGCAGGGATAAATGCGCATCTAAAATGCCAAGATAAAACCCCGTTTATTTTAGGTAGAGAAGAAGCCTATATTGGCGTATTAATTGACGATCTTATTTTAAAAGGTACCGAAGAACCTTACCGAATGTTTACCTCTAGGGCAGAATACCGCACCTTGTTAAGACAAGACAATGCAGACCAGCGATTGACACCCAAAGCCTACGAACTGGGCTTGGCATCTGAGGAACGTATGAGAGCTGTGGAGAAAAAGGAAGAATTAAGTAATGCCTTAGTTTCTTTTTTAAAAAAGACTAGCTACGACCTTAAAGAGGCTAATAATTTACTTCAAGACAAAGAAGATGTAGCTGTAAGACAAATAGATAAGTTTGCCAAGCTACTTTCTCGCCCGAACATAAAACGAGAGGATTTATTACGCTTTCAAAATGTTACCGCTTTCCTTGAAGAAAAGAATATGGACGACGTCATCTTAGAACAGGCAGAAATCGAAATCAAATACGCAGGTTATATCGAAAAGGAAAAGCGGACTGCGGATAAGCTAAAGCGTCTCGAAAACATCAAAATACCTCAGGCCTTCGATTACGATCGACTGGCTTCCTTATCTCATGAGGCCAAGGAAAAGCTGAATAAAATTCAACCCACTACCCTTGCACAAGCATCTAGAATCAGTGGAATCAACCCAAGCGACATCAGTGTGCTGCTGGTCAGCATGGGACGCTAAGGGCAAATGTTTCACGTGAAACATCTATGAAGTCAACACATAAAACAATAGAAGTTCAAGACCACTTAGTTTCAGGGGAGATCTTTTCAGTTCATTTTGACTCCTCAGGAAATTTAGGAAGAACCATTGTTAGAGAAGATTTAAATTTATCAGATTATTATCCTGATGATGACTATGTTTCTCATCAAGAACAACCCAAGGGGCTAAAGGGAATTTTATACGCTATTGCACAAAAGTTAATGTTGAGGTATAAACTCAAGGTTCTTCTAAAACACAGCAAACAAAAAAAATTACTTGATATTGGAGGAGGAATCGGAGTCTTTGCTAATTTTTTGAAGACAAAAGGCTACAATGTATCATTAACCGAGCCGAATTTAAAAGCGCGACAATTAGTAGAAAAAAAAGGGATAAAATCATATGCCAATATTGATGATCTTCCACTAAAAGAGACCTATTCCATTTTAACTCTGTGGCACGTTTTGGAGCATATTAGCGACCTGGATTCTACCCTTGAAAAGCACAGTAACCTGCTAAAAGACAATGGTTTACTAATAGTAGCAGTGCCAAATATAGCCAGTTTTGATGCAGGCTATTACGGACCTTATTGGGCAGCATACGATGTTCCTAGACACTTATGGCACTTTAAACCAGAAGGACTTGTTCGAAAGCTAGAAGATCATGGCTTTGGATTATTAAAAACTTACCCCCTATGGTTTGATTCCTTTTATATTTCGATTTTATCCGAAACGTATGTCAAAAGGAACTTCCCTTTTTTAAGAGGCCTTGTCATTGGCTTGTATTCAAATCTTAAATCCCTGACAACAAAAGAATATTCGTCGAAGATTTTTGTGTTTCAGAAGCTTACTTAGGCTTGGGAATATTGATCAGCCGAGTTAACTGTAAGGACATCTCAGCAAACATCATTTTAGCATTTGCATTGCGTTGTGTGTAGTAATGCTGTTTCTCAAAAAGCGAGATCAACTCCAGGATGTTTTCACTTTGAACAAAAGGAGCCAGTTTGTCCATATCAAAGCCAGTTTCTGATTTGTGATGTACCAATTCATTTAAGCGATAATTTTTTAAAAAGGCATCTCGAAAAAACTGTATTCCAAACCTCAGAAAAGCTTTTTGTTTTTCCCTTCCAAGTAAGGCCAATTCATTAGACCAACTCATTAGATCCACAACAACATTTTTATTTCCCTTTGCTTTAAAAGCAGCTCTCAGACCTTGGACTAATAAAGCCTCGTATATTTTTTCTTCCTTATCAGAAATTAGAGAGAGCAGCTTACCATAATTACCCCCTGACTGTTTGAGTAGCTGTAGATTGTTATCTTGATTTTCAGGGATCATTCGAGCTAATGCGGATTCTTCTATTGGTCCTAAAGTTATTTCTTGACAGCGCGAAAGTACGGTGGGTAGGACATTTTCGTCACTCTCACACAACAGAATAAAATAAGTGTTATCGGGAGGTTCCTCCAACAGCTTTAAAAAGGCATTGGCTGCAGCCGCATTCATTTTCTCCAAGCCCCAAAGCACACAGACTTTATTTCCCCCTCCAAAAGCTTTTAGATATAAACTCTGATGCAATTTTTCAATTTCAGAAACACCGATTATACCCTGTTTATTCCCAACGGCTATATGGTCAAACCAATCTGTATAATCACCATAAGGCATTCCATTTAGAAATTCATACCATTCTGAAATATAATCACTAGAGTATACAAGCTTTTCATTTCCTCTTTTTACAACCGGATAAATAAAATGCAGGTTTGGATTTTGGCAAATTTCACCTAAAGTTTTGATCTCTTTAAGGTCTTCAGAAACCTTTAATAATTTTAAAGCAAATTCAATTGCTAGCACAAGACCCCCTCGCCCACAAATGGAGTTAAATAACTGAGCATGAGGAACTTGATTAGACTCAAGCAGATAGGATAAGTGGTTTTTAGTTTTCTCCTGACCGATTGTATGTTTCCAAACCATGAGTAAATATACAGTTACTGCTTCACATTTATCAAGGGCTTGTAGAACTTCTTTTAAAAATGCTGTCGTAGCCATTTGCATTATCGTATTTTTGCCCAAAATTTATACAGCATGCGACTTTTGGAACAGCAAAACTTTAAAAATGAACGCGCGGTCATTCGCGTTGATTTTAACGTCCCACTTAACGAAGAATTAAAAGTAACGGACAAAACTAGAATTCAAACAGCAAAACCAACAATTGAATACATCCTTTCTCAAGGCGGAAGCTGTGTTTTATTATCCCATTTGGGGCGTCCTGACGGAAGGGATCCCAAATTGTCTCTAGCGCACATTGTCAGTGAAGTCTCAAGTATACTGGGGGTAGATGTAAACTTTTGTAATCAGGTTGTAGGAGATCAAGCTTTAGCACAAACTGCTTCATTAAAGCCAGGAGAGGTTTTACTAATGGAAAATTTAAGATATCATAAAGAAGAAACGAAAGGAGATGAAGTATTTGCTCAGCAACTCGCACGTTTGGGGACTGTATATGTCAACGATGCTTTTGGAACAGCTCATAGAGCACATGCGTCCACGACCATAATGGCAAAATATTTCGAAGGAAAAAAATGCTTTGGCTCTTTATTAGAAAGTGAAGTAAATGCAATCGAAAAGGTTTTGAAAGACGGGGAATCACCCGTTGTCGCAATCTTAGGAGGGGCGAAAGTATCCTCTAAAATTACCATTATAGAATCCTTGTTAGATAAAGTAGATCATCTAATCATTGGAGGTGGAATGGTTTATACGTTTACAAAAGCCCAAGGAGGAACTGTTGGAAATTCAATCTGTGAGCCAGATTATTGCGACTATGCTCTTGAACTTTTGGAAAAAGCCAAGGCAAAAGGCGTTGAAATTCATTTACCTGTAGATGTGATTGCAGGAGACGACTTTAGCAATGATGCGAATCAAAAAATCTTTGAAAGCAATAACATAGCTGACGGCTGGGAAGGGCTGGACGCAGGACCTAAAAGCTGTGAAATTTTTCGAGAACTTATTTTGAAGTGTAAGACTATTTTGTGGAACGGACCTTTAGGGGTATTTGAATTTCCAAATTTTGCTCAGGGGACAATTTCCATAGGTGAATCTATAGGAGAAGCAACGAAATTAGGAGCTTTTTCACTGGTTGGAGGAGGGGACTCTGTAGCGGCTGTTAAGCAATTTGGACTAGCACCTAGAATGAGCTATATTAGTACTGGAGGAGGAGCAATGCTTGAGAGTCTGGAGGGTAAAATACTCCCTGGAATTGCCGCCTTAAATGAATAAACAGAAAAGTGAAACAAATTCAAATCACCGATGAAAACACTTAGGTGTACAATTCTTATGGTTATGGGTTTTTTGTTTTCCTGCCAGGATAAGGTTGACAGAAAAAACGCTTATGTTCCTGAGTCAAGCGGAAACTTGAACCATGTAAATATTGTGATGCCTGAGAAGGACTGGAATTCCAGTCTTGGAGAGAGCGTGAGAAATGAACTCCAGCAGATTTATCAAGGGCTCCCAATAGATGAGCCCCAATACAGTTTAAATTATTTAAACCCTAAAACGTTTACTGGCTTTGCCAGACAGGGGCGAAACGTAGTTTGGTTTCAAAAGGATACTCTTGCACAATTTCAACTGGCTCAAAACCAATTTGCACGCCCACAAATTTTAGCAAGGGTTACTGGAGAAGATGCTGAAATTCAGCAATTTTACTTTGAAGAAAATGCCTCTTTGTTAAGAAGGACCATGGCTGAAAATGAACGTAAAGAGAAAATGAGGAGGATCAATAAATCACTAACCACAGAGAAAACTTTAAGTGACCGATTTGGAGTCAAAATGGATTATCCTTCTGCCTATGAAACCGTCAAAGACACGACTAATTTTGTTTGGATTCAAAAACCTATACGCAAGGGACACTTAAATATCATTGCATATACTGTTGATCATAATGCAATAAGCACCAAGTTCAACAAACAAATTTTGGACATCCGCGATTCTATTGGTAAACTTTATGTACCGGGAAGGTTAAAGGGCAGTTATTTCATCACTGAAAGAGCTTTTCGACCCTACTTTTTTCAAACAGAACTAGATGGAAAACCAACCTATTTAACCAAAGGAACATGGGAGGTCGCAAACGACTTTATGGCCGGACCCTTTGTAAATTATGCCATTAAAGACAGCATTTATAACAGATGGATAGTAGTGGAAGGTTTTGCTTTTGCTCCTTCTGCAAATAAACGAGAGTACATGTTTGAATTAAATACGATACTCCGTTCGTTTAAACAAATGAACTAGGCTTTTTTCTCTTCTTCTACTTTAGGCTTTTCTTCCTCTTCTTTTGTAGCATTTTTAAATTCTTTAATACCGCTACCGAGGCCTTTCATAAGTTCTGGAATTTTACGTCCGCCAAAAAGCAAGAGTACTACTGCAATGATTAAAATAATTTGTGGCCCACCGATCATACCTAAAAATGTTAAAGACAACATCATTGATTTGTTATTTTAAACAAATGTACAGAAATATTTAGTTTCCCCTACATGAAAATAGAAAGAGGCATATTCCCCAGATAAAGGATTCCGTATCTTTGTTTTTGATATGGATAGAAAAGAAAGTAAAAAAAGCACTTTTTTAAAAAAATTGATCACACCCTACCGTATGGTGATTATCAATGAAGAAACCTTTGAGGAGCGAATTCAATACAGAATTACTAGACTCTCTCTATTATTGGCGGCTTTATTTAGTATAGTGGCTCTGGTTAGTTTAGTTTTTTCTACCATCGCTTACACTCCATTAAAAGAATATATTCCAGGCTACGATTCCTCAGAACTGAGAAAACAAGCCGTACAAAACCTATTTATTACCGACTCATTAATTACACTTTACAATCAAAACTTACAATATCTCAACGCTGTTCGTGCTGTGTTGAATGAAGAGATCTCATTTGAAGATCCGGAGCTTTCAGAGCAAAATCTTCAAGTAGAGAATCAAGATGCTCCGGAATTTATTTCTTCTGTTCCAGAGGATTCTTTGTTAAGAGTCTTGGTTTCTCAACAAGACAAGTACAACCCAGACCTCAGCAGCTCTAATGTTACTTTGGAAACACTTTTGCTACCGCCGGCGCTAGGAACCATTTCCCAAGAGTTTAATCCGGAAGACGGACATTATGCTGTCGATATTGTATTAGAGGAAAACACACCCATTAAAGCCATTTCAGACGGGAGGGTAATATTTGCAGAATGGACTGCCCAGACGGGATATGTAATTATATTGGAGCACAGCAATGGCATTTTATCTGTTTACAAACACAATGCTTCCTTAAGCAAAGAACAAGGTGACGTGGTTCAGGGGGGAGAAGTAATCGCACTAGCCGGAAATACAGGTGAATTAACTACAGGTTTTCATTTGCATTTCGAACTTTGGGTAGAGGGATACCCCATGGATCCTAAAAACTTTTTTAATTTTTCTGAAGAATGATAAAAGCTTTTGCTGCTAAAATTTATGCTGCTTTGATGCATAAGAAAAATCAAAAGTGGATCAACAATCCCCTAGATGCTCAAACGAGAGTTTTTAGGGATTTAGTTCAAAAAGGTGCTAAAACTCAATTTGGCAAAGATCACAGCCTCCAAAAAGGTGTTGACATAGAAGGTTTCAGAGCCATTGTCCCTGTTCGGGACTACGAACAACTACGCCCTTATATAGATCAAGTTTTAGAAGGAAAAATGGATGTTTTATGGCCTGGAAGGCCCTTGTATTATGCCAAGTCAAGTGGAACCACTTCTGGNGCAAAATACATACCNATAACGNCAGATTCAATGCCTNAGCACATTCGAGCAGCNAGAGAAGCNTTGCTTAACTACATATACCAAACGGGAANTACTAAAGCAATAAANGGGAAGCATATTTTTCTTCAAGGCAGCCCTGTACTCGAGNACAAAAACGGAGTTGCCCTAGGTCGTTTGTCTGGGATTGTAGCACATTATGTTCCTGCTTACCTCCAGAAAAACAGAATGCCCAGCTGGGAAACGAATTGTATAGANGATTGGGAAACCAAGGTGGATGCGGTCGTAGAGGAGACTTTAAAAGAAAANATGACCATTATTGGAGGTATTCCATCCTGGGTTNAAATGTATTTTGAAAGGCTGATTNAAAAAACAGGTAAATCAGTAGGGGAGCTTTTCCCAAATTTTTCACTTTTTGTNTATGGNGGAGTAAACTTCGAACCCTATAGAGGAATTTTTAACANATTAATAGGAAGAANNACAGANAGNATAGAGTTTTACCCTGCCTCAGAAGGCTTTTTTGCCTATCAAGATAGTCAGACAGATAAAGGATTACTATTGCTTTTGAATCACGGGATTTTTTATGAATTCNTAGNGGCATCAAGCTTTTTTGANAAGGAGCAAGAATTTCACNCCTTGGAAGANGTCCAAGTAGGGGTCAATTATGTNATGATCATTTCGACAACAGCCGGTTTGTGGAGGTACAATATTGGGGATACCATACAGTTTACTTCTTTAGAACCATATAAAGTNATAGTGAGTGGTAGAATCAAACATTTTATATCTGCCTTTGGAGAACACGTAATCGTAAGTGAGGTAGAGCAAGCCCTTCAGAAAGCGGTTGNCAAAGAANCAAATGATGTGANAATCCGAGAGTTTACAGTNGCACCTCAGGTAAAACCCAAGTCGGGACTTCCCTATCACGANTGGTTTATNGAGTTTGATCAAGAGCCCACAAANATTGAGGCATTTGCATTGTACATCGATCAGCAGATGCAGCAAAAAAATATTTATTACGACGATTTAATTAAGGGAAATATTCTACGACCATTAGTGATTCGAAAAGTGAAGCAGGANGGATTTCAAAATTATATGAAAAGCATTGGAAAACTGGGAGGTCAGAATAAGGTTCCACGGGTTTCAGACAATCGAAAAATAGCTGANGCTCTTGCTTCCTTNACAAAAGAATAAGTAAAAAAAATGAGCCAAAAAAANGTCACATTAGTTTACAGTTTAAAAAACACTTTTGTTTTAAAAGACAGCTTACTTCTAAAGCAAATGGGGTATGAGGTCTNGCTGATGCAGTCGGCTCCGNACAGTGATTTGGCAAGATTTTTTTGGAATAGAATNAGGGAACTTATTTTAGGTTTCTATTATACAATCAAGTCTGAGGTNGTTTTCAGTTGGTTCAACGACTACCATTCCACAGCTTTTATATTTTGGGCGAAATGCTTTAACAAGCCACGCGTGCTCATCGTGGGGGGATATGATGCAGTATCAAGCAAAAAACTTGATTATGGAATTTTTTTAAAAAATAATTTTAGAAAGTCACTAGCNCGGTGGAATTATAAAAATGCAAGTGAAATTTGGGTGGTGCACAAAAGCTTATCAGCNGGATGTANATCAGCAGAAAATCAAGACGGAACACAATCTGGAATTTTAAATTTTATGCCNAANCTAAACACTCNAATCCGGGAGGTACCAACTGCTTATGACGACACCTTTTGGCAAAGCGAAGGAGATAAAATGACCAATACTATTNTAACGGTNGCCAATATTGCAGACAAACGAACCTATGAGCGAAAAGGAATCCCTCTTTTTGTTAAATTGGCNNAGGCTTTACCAAATTATAAATTTACTATAGNTGGAATTCANGCAAAACCGAAAGAATTTGGATCACTACCAAAAAACATTCGTCTTCTGGGAACTTTAGATCGGGAGGANTTGAAAAGAGAATACAGCAAGCATCAATTTTATTTTCAAGGATCTCAAGTTGAGGGCCTTCCAAATGTACTGTGTGAGGCGATGTTATGTGAATGNATTCCCTTGGGCAATGGTGTTTTTGGAATACCAGATGCGATAGGAGCTACGGGATATGTTTTTGACCGGACCAAAGGATTGGCAAGTGCTATAGAATATNTAGAACAGATAAAAAACAGAGTTGACTTAGGAAAAAAAGCAAGGGAAAGAATCAAAAAGCAGTATCCGATAAGTCGAAGANCACAAGCTTTTGANAACCTATTAAACCTTANTGAAGATGAAAACTAAAGCAGCAGTGTTGGGCTATCCTAATTCTAATAATTTGGGAGATTTTATCCAAAGTATTGCAGCAAGTCAATGGATTGGTTCAAAAGAAGTCTTGTCCATAGATCGGGATCAATTACACCGTTATAANGGACCCAAAGNCAAATTGATAATGAACGGTTGGTTTATGGAANAACCCCAAAACTGGCCTCCCTCAGATCAAATAATTCCCCTTTTCACCTCCTTTCATTTAAACCCTACAGCTGAAAAAGAGATGCTTACCCCTCAGGGAATNCGTTATTTAAAGACAAGNGAACCCATTGGATGCAGAGACTTATACACTCAAAACACACTGAAAAAACANGGAATACAGACCTATTTCTCAGGNTGNTTGACATTGAGTTTAAAAAGAGAAAACTTTATAAAAAACAAGCAAGAGCGAAAAGGAATTTTAGTTATTAGNCCTTTGGAGCGACTACTTCCACAACAAGAATNTCCCAAGAAGAGTGGATTAAAACATCAATTTTTAAGTGCGCTACAACTGATAAAGCAGCCCATTAAACNGGCAAAATACNGTAAAGCAATGAAGCTACTTCAGGCCTATTTGAGTCAGNCGGATGAGGAAATTCAATATTGCAGTCAGCTTATGGATNCTGAAGTNNATACTGAAAAAGAGCGAAAGGATGCGGCATTAGTACAATTAAAAAGGATAGCAAAAGCCAANNTTGTAGTCACCTCGAGGATACACTCGGCATTACCCGCTGTGGCTTTTGGAACACCAGTCCTCTTTCTATCAGACGGCCTAGAGCACCCCAATCAAAAAAGCCGCTTNCAGGGCATGGAATCGTTTTTTAGGAGTTTAACATCNCGTGAACTCGAAAATAAGCAGTTTGAAATACCGNAACCTAAAANAGTCTCAAANGATATTTTAGANCGTTTTAAAATGGAGTTAAGNNCTTTTTTAAAAGAATAAGAATCCCTCNANTGGAATAACGAATAGTGGTTATCTTTGCCAAAAATTATTATCTAATGAATGTATTGGTTATTGGCGGTGGAGGNAGAGAACANACCTTGTGTTGGAANTTAAGTCAAAGTAAGGATTGCGGGAAGCTTTTTGCAGCACCAGGAAATGCTGGAACTGCAAAATGTGCAACAAACCTCCCCTTAGGTGTAACTGATTTTGAAGGAATAAAAGCAGCAGTNCTNGNCCATCAGATTGAAATGGTTGTTGTAGGTCCTGAAGAACCATTGGTCAAAGGNATACACGATTTCTTTTTAGCGGATAAGGACTTGCAAAATGTGGGAGTTATAGGNCCAGAAAAAGCTGCTGCAANCCTTGAGGGAAGNAAAGCCTTTGCNAAAGANTTTATGATCCGGCANAGTATCCCAACGGCAGCTTATGCCGAATTTACCACTTCAAATTTNGCTGAAGGAGAAGCCTATTTAGAACAGAGTAATCCTCCTTACGTTTTAAAAGCAGACGGTCTAGCTGCNGGNAAAGGGGTNGTAATTTTAGAAAAGCTTGAGGATGCTAAAAGTGAGTTGAGANNCATGCTTGTAGATAAAAAGTTTGGNANTGCTTCGGCTAAAGTTGTGATAGAGGAATTTCTTTCAGGAATCGAACTCTCNTGTTTTGTATTAACTGATGGGACATCTTATGTTACCCTCCCAATGGCTAAAGATTACAAGCGGATAGGTGAAGGAGACGTGGGNTTGAATACTGGAGGTATGGGAGCCATATCGCCAGTTCCTTTTGTCACGGAAACATTTAAAAACAAAATAGACACCGAAATTGTAAGGCCAACNATAGAAGGACTCCAAAAAGACGGAATGCCTTACAAAGGATTTGTATTTATTGGATTAATTAAAGTGGGNGAAACCCCTAAAGTAATCGAGTACAATGTTCGACTTGGAGACCCTGAAACAGAAGTTGTATTGCCAAGATTAAAGACGGATTTAATAGCCCTATTTGAGGCAGTTCACCAAGGNCGTTTAGACGAAATAAAGCTGGAAGTTGAACCCNATTTTGCCGCTACNGTGATGGCTGTTTCAGGCGGTTATCCTGAAGCCTACGAAAAAGGGAAATCAATTAGTGGATTAGGAAAAGCAGANATGGTTTTTCACGCGGGAACACTAGGNGAAGGTNATAGAGTTCTAACAAATGGNGGACGAGTNCTTGCAGCTACTTCCTTTGGGAAAGATATTGACGAAGCAGTACAAAAATCGTATGAGACCCTTGAAGGGATNTCTTTCGAAGGAATGTATTATCGAAAAGATATTGGCTTCGATTTATAGGAAAGAGTGTGCAGAGGGATCCTTGTNTTCTTCACCGCTTTTTTCAAANAAATTGAGTTGTA
The DNA here is from genome assembly GCA_002167945.1 of Flavobacteriaceae bacterium TMED48. Lineage (GTDB taxonomy): Bacteria > Bacteroidota > Bacteroidia > Flavobacteriales > Flavobacteriaceae > MS024-2A. The sequence continues at coordinate 20,293 of NHDB01000043.1, forward strand.
ATACCCAATAAACCATAGCGGAAAATCCTACAATTAAAAAAATCCAGTTTACACTATTGGCCAAAGTCCAGTTTGTTTGCTCAAGTTGACGCAAAACGGCATANGGTAGAAATAAGATTTCTTCAAACAACCAGGCGATACCTTCAAAAAANTTTTTCATCATGAGTAGTTTACTTACCTTGCAAATTTAAGAGAAACGAATATGGTAGCCAACCTTTTTCGCAAAACAAATTTAACTTCTTNGATCCTGAGTTTTGTGGGAATTTTTTTGGTTCTCTATTTCTTACANACCAATCCGTCNGTATACAAAGAGGGGCTGCATTACACNATGCTTNTTGCCCTTGGAAAGTCTTGTGTTGTGTTTTTNNTTATTGGAATTTTATTTTACGCAAACAGTAAAAATCGCTATGTAAATATCCCTCCTTTTATTTTACTTTGCCNCCNTCTAGTNTTGTTGTTTATTCCAGGAGAGGGGATACAGTTTGANGGACTTTTANTCAACGTATTTCTATTCCTTGCTTTTTTGGATATTTCANAACTCGAAAGGNCACAAGAAANCACAAAACCCCTATTCAACATCTCCTTAAACTTTACCCTTTTGACCTTTTTTGAACCCAGATTATACCTGCTGTTCTCTACNGTATTTGTTGTTTTAGTGTTTAAAAAGCTGATCAATTTAAGGGCAATTTTNGCAGTAGTCACCCCATTTTTAATTATCAATTTCTTGTTTTACACCCTNAAGTTAGTTTNTAATATTGAGAACGGATGGGTTTTTTGGGAGGTCGAAAAGGTAGTTTACAATTTTAACTCAGTGGAATTTATAAGTTATTTAGGATTTTGTTTATTCATGCTTATACAGCTATTGTTTTCAAAGACAAGCCTTAGAATTATTGGGCCAAACTTATCTTCATTATTTCTTTTAAATTTGATTGCAGTTGGCGCCCTTGTCTTGTTAGTGAACAACGAAGGACCCTTCAATCTTTATGAGATTGTTTTATCTCCTTTAATTCTTATAACAGGATTGGCTTTTGAGGGGCGGAGCAATAGACAAGTGAATGCAGTGACTTATCTGCTTTTGTTGTCTAAATGTGTCCTGATATATACGCTGTTTAATTAGACATCATCATAATCGAGATGGATAGACTCTGACTGAGCGATCGCCTGACAACTCAAGACCAATCCCTCTTCTATTTCATCATCGGTAAGAATTTGATTGGTGATCATACTCGCCTTTCCCTGTTTAACTTTTGCGATACAACTGCTGCAAACCCCTCCTTGGCAGGAATAGGGCACTTCCAGTTTTGCACCTAGGGCAATATCCAATAGCGATTTATCTGGAACGAGATCAAGTGTATGTGTAATTTCGTCACACGTAATGGTGAAGCGACCTTTTTCAGCCTGATCTTCAACTTCCACAGTTTTTGAACTGGCCGTAAATAATTCAAAATATATACGGTCTTTGGAGGCTCCTTTACGCTCTAGTTGCTCACTACTAGATATAATCATGGGTTCTGGGCCACACAAAAAGCTGTGATCGGGCAAACGGTTTTGTTGGTTGAGGACAAAATTGATCACCGAAGGATTGATTCTACCAAACAAAGCACCTTCCTCGCTGGACTGACTAAAAACCCAATGAACAGTTAGTTGCTCGGAGTGCTTAGTTTCTAAATCTTTTATTTCCTGATAAAACATTGTTTGTTCAGGGGATTTATTGCCGTAGATTAAAGTGAATTCCTGTCCGTTTTTATTAGCTAGAAAGGAGTTTAATATAGAAAAGATAGGCGTAATTCCACTACCAGCAGCAATGGCCAGAAGGCCTCCCTCATTTTTATCAGCGTCATACACAAAACGGCCTTCAGGGACACTTACCTTTAAAGCATCTCCAAGCTTTAATGTTTCATTGATATAGGTTGAAAAAACCCCCTGATCTAGTTTTTTCACACCTACTCTTAATGAGGGCTCATCAGGAGTAGAACACAGAGAGTAGGATCGTCTTACAAGGACCTCATCTATGGTAGTTTCTAAAGAAACATATTGACCAGGAATAAATTTATAGGATTCTTTTAGGGATTCAGGAACCTCTAAAGAGATTACCACAGCATCTACTGAGGCACGATCAATTCCTGATACTCGTAGGGAATGAAATGAAGGCATAGCTTTTTTTGCAAATGTAAAAAATATGCCTAAACTTGGAGATGCGTTTAAGCAANTAAAACTCAAATGAAGCCCTTTTCACTTTTTNATTCTTTAAGTCTAAGCAGGAAAAAATTTTTTCGTGCTCNNCAATGGGAGTTCAAACTTGCNATTAGAATTTTATTGGGATTTGTAGTGCTTTATTTTTTNNTGGCTTTTCTATTTCTCGGAATAGGGGGTTATTNTTTGTTAAAAAAACAAAATCCAGAAACAGACCCTATATTTTTGATCAACTCATTCCTTGGGATTTATTTTGCAGTTGACTTACTGATCCGCTATTTCTTTCAGGCCATACCGGTTACTGAAGTAAAGCCACTTTTACTTCTTCCTATTACAAAAAGAGTAATTATTCNCGGAGTGCTAGTTCGTTCTTTAGGNTCAATTTTTAATGCTGTNCCNCTTGTTATTTTANTNCCNTTTTGCATAGTCCATAGTGTTGAAAACGGGATGATNTATTCCGTTTGGATTTGGTTTTTGTCCATNATATGCCTCTCCTTAAGTAACAATTATTTGACTTTTCTGATAAACAAGAGCAATAAAATTGCAGCGGTTTTTTTGGGAGTTTTTGCCATAGGATATATTNTCGATTATTTTTTTAATTTCTCAATATCCCACTATTTTGGGCNGGGNTTGGAATTCATTTATACGAANCCCTATTGGGCTGTAATACCAGTGATCNTTTTATTTACAGCTATTTTATTAGCAGATAATTTTTTAAGGAAGCAGCTTTTTTTGGATAAGGGATTAAGCAAAAAGAAGGAACGNATCATCGGATCTAATCTAGANTTTTTTGANCGTTGGGAACGCATGGGGNTTTTCTTAAAAAATGATTTGCGTTTAATCATACGGAATATCCGAGCGAGACAGGTTGTGCTAATGGGTGTATTATTTCTGTTTTACGGCCTGTTTTTCTTTACTCAAGACCAGTATTCTGAAATGCCTTCAATGTTAATTTTTGCAGGCTTATTTATCACTGGAGGATTTATGATAACTTTTGGTCAATACGTGCCTGCTTGGGACAGTGAATATTACAGCTTTTTAATGTGCCAAAATTTATCTTATCGAAGGTATTTAAAATCTAAACTGTATTTGATGATGTTNTCGGTAGTTGTAAGTTCGATANNTTCATTACCATACCTTTATTTTGGATCGAAGGTGATGTTAATTATCTGGGCATCAGGAATTTTTAATTTTGGATTNGGGTCCATGATTACGTTATACTCGGGAGCTTTCAATACCAATCCAGTCAANCTAAANATCAAGGCAAAGGCATTTGAAAACACCCAAAATTTCAGCTTTATTCAATTGCTCTTTATACTGCCAAAACTTATTCTACCCCTTCTTGTGTTTTATATTCCNTACGTCTTTTTTGGTTTTTATGCCGGACTTTTAGGGCTTGTATTNATTGGGTTATCAGGGGTGATCTTTCAAAAACAATTATTGAANGTGATTGTAAAGACCTATCAGAAAAAGAAATATCAAACGATTGCATCATTTAATNACTAAGTCTTATGATAACTGTAAAAAANCTTTCAAAAAAGTACTCAGGACAAACAGTTTTAGAAATTTTAGCCCTGGAAGTTCCCAAAGGACAAAAATTTGGTTTAGTTGGAAATAATGGAGCAGGAAAAACAACCCTTTTCAGTTTACTTTTAGACCTTATTGAAGCCAGTACCGGCAATGTGACCATCAATCAAATTGACGTTCAAAAGAGTGAAGAATGGAAACCGTACACTGCTGCATTTATAGACGAAAGCTATTTGATTGGNTATTTAACAGTAGAGGAATACTATTATTTTTTGGGGAATTTAAGAGGAGNATCAAAGGAAGAGATCAACATTTGGGTTCAAGATTTTGAACCGTTTTTCAACGGAGAGNTATTGGGACAAAAAAAGTACTTGAGAGACCTGTCCAAAGGAAATCAAAAAAAAGCAGGAATTGTAGGNACATTAATNGGGAAACCAGAGCTTGTGATTTTAGACGAACCATTTGCAAACCTGGACCCAACTNCACAAATTCGGCTAAAAAAATTGATCCGAGAAGAAGCAGAAAAGCAAGGAANTACTTTTTTGATTTCCAGTCATGATTTGACCCATGTCACAGAAGTCTGTGACCGAATTGTTCTTTTGGAAAAAGGATTAGCAATTAAAGATATCGAAACNACACCCGAGACCNTAAAGGAGCTTGAATCTTATTTTTCAAATTAGACTTNCAGTTACATACTAAATAATGAGTTTTTAAGTTATTAAGCTACAGTNATTTCTATGTTTAAAAAGCATCTTTCTTTATTNGCATTGTTNGTCTTGGGTNTGATGGTATGGTCATGTAGCACAACCAAAAAGGGGCTATTCAACAGACAATATCACGCCTTAACAACCAAATACAACGTATTATTCAACGGNAAAGAGGCCTATGNTNTAGGAGAAGCTATTTTAGGNCAAGCCTTTGAAGAAAATTTTTACGAATTACTTCCTGTTGAACCNATNAATTTGAGAGGAGAAAATTTTGATGAAACAACNATAGTTCCCGGTTTTGATCGCGCTGAAGAAAAAGCAGTTAAGGCCATTCAAAANCANTCTATTAANATAGANGAAACCCAATACAACNCTCAGATTGATGAGGCATATTTNCTGTTAGGNAAAGCNCGATATTTTGANCGTAGATTTTTCCCTGCNCTTGAAGCATTTAATTTTCTGTTAGAAAGNGGNGCAAACCCGTCNGTGTATACAGAAGGGAAAATATGGAGGGAGAAAACAAATATTCGTCTGAACAATATTGAGNTNGCNGTAGAAAACTTNGNGCCNCTAGTTNAATCANTGACANCAAAAAANAAGTTTTACCCNCTNGCAAACGCNACTTTAGCAGATGCATTTATTCGGTTGCGTCAAATGGATTCTGCTTCNNNNTATATTCAAANAGCCGCAGCCNATGAACCCAAAAGAAAAAATAAAGCGCGTTACTTGTTTATCTCAGGGCAACTATTAGANGGCATGAATCAGCNNGANAGNGCCAGATTAGCCTATTCGANGATAAGTGAACTCAAGCGTAAGNCTCCNAGAAATATTTTGATCGAAGCAAAAATCAAGCAGAGCANATTAAATCCTTCGTTGGAATTTGAAGAAAAACAAGATGAAGTAGCNCGCTTGCTAAANAATTATGAAAACGAACCCTATGCACACAGNATTCATAGTGCTTTGGCAAAAATGTACCTCAACCAAGGTGAAGATAGCTTAGCACTTGCATATTTTGATAAATCTCTACAAGCAGCAACGATTGACAGCTACACAGAAATTCAAAATTATCAAGAGTTGGTTCGTTATTATTTTGAAAACGGATCTTATATCGAAACGGGACAGTACTTGGATCGTTTACTGTCATTTTTTGACCCTTCTTCAACCCGTTACAAACAATTAAGCCGTGAACGAGAAAACCTCTCTGATGTTATTATTTATGAAAAAACAGTAAAAGAGACAGATAGTATTTTGAAAATTACTGCAATGTCTGATGCCGAACAGCTTGAATATTTTCAGTCATTCATAGATCAAAAATTACTTCTTGCGAAAAAAGAACTAGAAGCCAAAGAAGACCGCAGTAGGTTTCAGCTCCTAGGAAGATCAAGCTCATCGTTTTACTTTTACAATTCAAATCTAATTTTACAAGGGAAGCAAAATTATTTAGCACGCTGGGGTAGTCGCCCCAATGTTGATAATTGGAGAAGTGCTTTAGCAATTGAGAACACCAACCAAGTTGACACCTCATCAGTAGAAGTTGTAACCCTTAAGCCTCAAATAATCCAGGAGACCCCAGAAAACTTTGTCGCNTCACTTCCCCAATCAACAGNGGAACGAGACAGTATAGAAACACTGAATCACAGAGCATACCTCCAATTAGGAATGATTTATAAAGAAAAATTTAAAAATTATCCTTTAGCAGAAGAACGGCTGACGCATTTGATTTCTATAGAGCCAGCGGATGAAATAAAAGTACAAGCATTATATCACNTNTATAGAATGGCATNAACCGAAAATCTGCTGATNGCATCAGAATATAAATCCACNCTCNTAGAAGAGTATCCAGAAACAGCCTTTGCCCAACTAATTTCTGACCCCGAAAATTNTGATAATTCNCAGTTGATTACCCCTGAAGCNCTTTATAAAGATATTCTCGATTTATTTCAAAAGCANCAGTTTGCAGAGGCTAGAGAAGCAATTGAGCCTTTGATGATTTTGGCTAGCGGGAGTAGTATTGAACCCAAAGCNGCCTTATTAAAAGCTCATATCAACGGAAGGCTTAATGGGGTTGAAGCATGGAAATCAGCATTGGCAGAGNTGATTAGCACTTACAGCGCTACGGANGAAGCAAAAAATGCAAAAGCCTTAACTGAGNAAATCGAAGCCTATGACAACTTAAAAGAAAGCGGTGTTGTTTACAAGAACTACAAGTGGATTTTCCCGTTTTTGTCTTCAGAAACAAAACAATCAAAAGCCTTTTTTGAAGAGATTAAAACCACTTTGCAAACCGTAAAACAAAGATGGAAAGTGAGTCTGGANCCCTTTNATGAAGAATATATTTTTGTAGTTGTNCACGGAATTAGAGACCCTCAGGAGGTTAAAAATATAGAAACAGAAGGAAGACTAGAAGAACTAATTCAACGAAATANNGANAATTTTGTAGCTTTNGCNTCCCNATATCGAACGATTTTAAAAAACAAGAACTGGAAAACCCTNAAAAATGAAAGGATNAGAGACTAACGGACAGTATAGTAAAATTGACCAAAACACCTCGTTAAAAGGAACCTTAAAAGCAAAGACAGACATCAGGATAGATGGCTCTGTTGAAGGAAATGTTNAAACNACAGGAAAAGTAATTTTNGGTAAAGAAGCTAAAGTTTTAGGAGAGGTTTCNTGNGCAAACGCTGAAATAGAAGGTCTTTTTAAAGGGAAACTTATGGTATCTGGAATTTTGAGTCTAAAGACNAATTCTAATGTAGAGGGAGANGTATTAACTCAAAAGCTGATTGTNGAGGCAGGAGCNACCTTCAATGCACAATGTAAAATGCAATCATCGGAGGAGGGCGTTAAGAAACTAAGAGACTCACATGAAAAAACAGCCTAATAAATGGCTCNTTTTTTCAAGTTTAGCGTTTCAAATCGCAATCATTATGTATGGAGCCATAAAATTTGGCGCCTNTTTGGACAGNACCTATAAGCTTCCTAATAAACTTGCAACACTTTTATCATCTGGTTTTGGTTTNCTTACCATTTTGTGGTTAGTCTATCNACAAAGCAAAAAATTTTGGGANAACGAATGAAAAAANCCCTAAGNTTTNTNATTTCCCTANTCGTGCTGATGGGAGTTGGANTTGTTTTTCANCTTCAGTTTAATCCGCTAGCACAAACCTTTTTAATTCAAAGTTATGGGATTAATGCANCTATGGNATTAGTGGCTTTGNTNNTATTGGNATGGGNTATAGACAAAAAAAAGAGCAATTTAGCAGTGCTTTANTTGATNACCGTAGCACTCAAATTCAGCACTTATTTTATTTTTTTTCACCCGAAGTTCCATTTAGACGGAATTCTTATTCGTCAAGAGTTTTTTATTTTCTTTATCCCTTACGCANTGGGNTTATTATTGGAAATTATACTGCTTGCAAGACAATANAAATAAAAATAAAAGAGTGNTAAAACTANCTGTTGAAGAAGGCATTTTATTCTAAAATCCGNCCCATATTTAAAAGAAATTCAAAAAAGCATTTAATTGTTTCTTTATTTATTCGAAAGCCTTACATTTGCAGCGCTTAAAAACACTATTTATAATAACGTTTTATGCCGTCAGCGCTNAACAAATTTATTCTATTTTCNGCCCTCTTGGCAACATTGTTTTCGGCGCCCAATAAACTGTTTGCTAAAGACAGCGAAACGCCAAAAGATTTAAAGACAGAAATAAAGGAGTACATTTCTCACCACCTTGAAGACGCTTACGATTTCAGTTTATTTTCATACACNAACGATCAGGGAGAGCATGTTTACATTGGCATCCCGTTACCAGTAATCCTCTGGGATGAAGGCTTACAAGTATTTTCATCAACCAAACTTCACCACGGAGAAGAGGTTGCTCATGTTGGTTCAAATTATTACAAATTAGAACACGGTAAAATATACAAAACAGATCAGGTCGGGACAATCAATTATGACGAATCCCACCACGCTACTAATATTGCACCTTTTGACCTGTCCATCACCAAAGGAGTTGTTAGTATGTTATTGATTGCATTGTTAATGTTCTGGTTGTTTAGATCACTTGCTAAAACCTATGCAAATAATGGAAGAGTTCCAGCTGGGATAGGACGCTTTTTTGAGCCGATTGTGTTATATATACGAGACGACATCGCGAGGCCCAATATTGGTGAAAAGAAATACATGAAGTATATGAACTTTCTGTTAACTGTATTTTTCTTCGTCTGGTTCTTAAATTTATTAGGGCTTACTCCACTAGGAGTAAATGTAACTGGGAATATTGCGGTTACTTTTGGATTAGCACTTTTAACCTTTTTAATTACAAATTTTACTGGGACAAAAGATTATTGGCTTCACCTATTTGATCCATTAGGATCCTCAATGAAGTGGTATGCCAAAATACCCTTGTACATTATTTTAATTCCTATCGAAGTGTTAGGAATATTTATAAAACCCTTTTCATTATTGATTCGTCTGTATGCAAATATGCAAGCGGGACATATTGTACTGATGAGTTTAATTGGGTTGATGTTTATTTTTAAAAGTTGGTTGGGAAGTCCATTATCCTTTGGATTGGCTTTTGCAATCTCATTAATAGAATTATTAGTGGCTTTGTTACAGGCCTATATTTTCACGATGCTATCAGCACTCTATTTCGGCTTTGCCGCAGAGGAACATGAGCATCATTAAAACATACACAGTCATGTGTCTAAAAAGAATGTTTAATTTAAATTTATAACTATGGAAATTCCAGTAATGGTAGGTGCCGGTTTAGTAGTAATCGGAGTAGGTATGGGAATCGGTAGAATCGGTGGTTCTGCAATGGAGGCTATTGGCCGTCAACCAGATGCTTACGGTAAAATTCAAACAGCAATGTTAATTGCTGCTGCTCTTGTAGAGGGAATTGGTTTTGCTGCTTTATTTGCAGTTTAAACAATGTATTCCTTTACGGAGTTACTTTAACGCAAAGTTTTAAACGATGGAAAAATTAATAAGTGAATTTTCTTTAGGTCTGTTTTTCTGGCAATCAATGATATTCATTGGGCTGCTTTTTCTTTTGAGAAAATATGCATGGGGTCCTATTTTGAGTGCGGTAAACGAACGCGAAACTTCTATTAAAGACGCCTTAGCTTCAGCTGAAGCAGCGCGAACTGAAATGGAAAGTTTGCAATCGGACAACCAACGCATTTTAAAAGAAGCACGTGCTGAAAAAGAAGCAATGCTCAAAGAAGCACGAAGTACTCGAGCTGAATTGATCAATACAGCTAAAGAAGACGCGCAAGCTGAAGCAGATAAAATTCTGACACAAGCTCAAGAAGCCATCCAAAATGAAAAACGTGCAGCAATAAATGAGTTAAGAGAACAAGTTGGCTCTATTGCAATGGACATTGCGGAAAAAGTGCTTCAAAAAGAATTGGAAAATAAAGACAAACAAGTTCAATTGATTGATCAATTGATCCAAAACTCTGATCTGAAATAATGAAAGTAACTCGAGCTTCACTTCGTTATGCCAAAGCAACTTTAGCATTTGCTGAAGAGGCAAATTCGTCACAACAAGTGTCTGATGATATGCAGATACTATCGTCGTTGATGAAAGAAAATGAGGAATTGAGCTCGGTTATGGAAAACCCAATGTTGGCAGCGGAAAAGAAAAAAGTAATTCTCAACGAGCTTTTGCCCGATGCGAGTGTGCAAACACAAGAGCTTTTTTCGCTTTTGGCAAACAACAACAGAATGGAGTTATTAGGAGGTACCTGTGAGCAGTACATCGAATTATTTGCTGCTCAAAAAGGCGAGGTCAAAGCAATAGTAACAACAGCAATCGCTTTAACACCCGAATTGAAACAGCAGGTATTAATAGAAGCGAAAAAGCTTTCAGATAAAAAAGCAATTCTAGAAAACAAGATTGATCCATCTATTATAGGTGGGTACATTCTTAAGATTGGTGACATGCAATACGACGCTAGCGTGTCGAATCAGCTGAACGCAATCAAAACTACATTAACAAAAACGAACTCGATCTAAAGCATATTGATCATGGCAGACGTAAACCCCGCTGAAGTTTCAGCAATATTAAAAAAGCAACTCGCCGGCTACACTTCAGCGAATACCCTAGATGAGGTAGGAACTGTATTGGAAGTAGGAGACGGGATTGCTCGTGTTTTTGGGCTTTCCAACGCACAGTACGGAGAATTAGTTTCNTTCNATAACAACCTTGAAGGAATGGTGCTAAACTTAGAGGAGGATCACGTAGGGGTTGTACTCTTAGGNGCATCCAAAGGTGTAAAAGAAGGAGATACCGTAAAGAGAACTCAACGAATTGCCTCTATTAATGTGGGNGAGGGAGTAGTTGGACGTGTNGTANANACNNTAGGACACNCTATAGACGGNAAAGGAGCAATAGAAGGAGAACTTTTCGAAATGCCTCTAGAGCGAAAAGCTCCTGGAGTTATTTNCCGCCAACCGGTGAATGAACCACTNCAGACTGGAATTAAATCTATCGATGCCATGATACCCGTTGGCCGAGGTCAACGAGAGTTAGTGATTGGGGATCGTCAAACAGGAAAAACAACCGTTTGTATTGATACCATCTTAAACCAAAAAGAGTTTTACGACGCCGGTGAACCTGTGTATTGTGTGTATGTAGCTATTGGACAAAAAGCCTCTACGGTGGCAGGGATTGCTAAAACATTAGAGGACAAAGGGGCATTAGCCTATACCACTATTGTTGCAGCGAATGCTTCTGACCCAGCTCCGATGCAAGTATACGCTCCTTTTGCGGGTGCTGCAATTGGAGAGTATTTTAGAGACACAGGGCGACCAGCCCTAATCATTTATGATGATTTATCAAAACAAGCTGTAGCTTATCGTGAGGTATCGCTTCTTTTAAGAAGACCTCCGGGACGTGAGGCTTATCCAGGAGATGTATTTTACTTGCATTCACGTTTGCTAGAACGAGCTGCAAAAGTTATTGATGACGACAGTATTGCTAAAGAAATGAACGATCTTCCAAATTCTTTAAAAGAAAAAGTAAAAGGAGGAGGATCACTTACCGCTTTACCCATAATAGAAACCCAGGCAGGGGATGTATCCGCTTATATTCCTACCAATGTAATATCCATTACTGACGGGCAAATTTTCTTGGAATCAGATTTATTTAACTCAGGAGTCCGTCCTGCAATTAATGTAGGAATTTCGGTATCTCGAGTTGGAGGTTCTGCACAGATCAAGTCAATGAAGAAAGTTTCGGGGACACTAAAATTAGATCAAGCTCAATTCCGCGAATTGGAGGCCTTTGCAAAATTTGGTTCTGACCTTGATGCAGCAACCTTAAATGTTATTGAAAAAGGAAAGCGAAACGTCGAAATTTTAAAGCAAGCTCAAAACGATCCGTTTACTGTTGAAGACCAAGTTGCAATTATTTATGCAGGGTCAAAAAACCTATTAAGGGATGTTCCTGTTGAGAGCGTAAAAGCGTTTGAACAATCCTTTCTCGAAACGCTTCGCAAAAAACACAGTAAAGTACTCGCTGAGTTAAAAGCAGGAAAGCTAACGGATGAAGTTTTAGATGTCCTAAATGCAGTTGCAAAAGAAACATCAAAGCAATACGCATAAGCTATGGCAAACCTTAAGGAAATACGGAATAGGATAGCATCAGTTTCTTCTACCATGCAGATTACCAGTGCCATGAAAATGGTATCTGCTGCAAAATTGAAAAAAGCCCAAGATGCCATTACAGCTATGCGTCCTTATGCCAACACCTTGACGGAATTGATTCAAAACCTGAGCAGTACACTCGAAGGAGACAGTCAGAATCCATTTACACAGGTTCGTGAAAAACAGAGGGTTATGATTGTAGCGATTACTTCCAACCGAGGTCTATGTGGTGCATTCAACGCCAATATCATTAAAAAAATACGTCAGCTTATTGCTGAAGACTTTGCTCAACAGGAGGTTTCATTGATTACTGTTGGGAAAAAAGGATCAGAAGTATTACAGAAAACAGGTAAAATTACGGCGGTTCACGATGCTGTTTTTGATAATTTAACCTACGAAAACGTGGGCAAGGTGGCACAGCAAATTATGGATCAATTTTCCGAGGCAAGTTTCGACGAAGTTGTTTTGGTATACAACCGATTTAAAAATGCGGCTACTCAAATTGTAGAAGTAGAACCCTATCTTCCTATAGTGGCTTCTCCTACTGAAGTTGAAACAGCCAGTGCAGATTATATTTTTGAACCCTCAAAGGCTGAAATTGTAAATGACCTACTTCCTAAGTCTTTAAAAATGCAACTGTATAAAGCAATTCGAGACTCGTTTGCTAGTGAACATGGTGCGCGTATGACAGCCATGCACAAAGCTACTGACAACGCCACTGAGCTTAGAGACCAACTTAAGTTGACTTATAACAAAGCCAGACAAGCTGCAATTACGAATGAAATATTAGAAATTGTTGGAGGAGCGGAAGCACTCAACAGTTAGGAAAACCGAAGCTCTCTTTCTTAAAAGTTAATTTTAACTGCTTTATTGGCTTTTCACCTTGAAAGTTATACTTTTAGCAACTAATTAAAAGAATCATGAAAAAAAGATTGAGCAATCTTTCTATCCTATTATTTTCTTTTCCTTTGATTTTTTTACAATGTAGTAAAGAGGAAGCCGTAGTGAAAGAACCAGAAGCAGTTGAAGAAGAGGAAAAGGATGTTATCACGGACCNGTTCTATGCAGTTATTAATGAAAAAAGNACTCTTGAAGACTACTGGGATCTTTTTGTTAAGGATGCGATANGTTCAGGAAAGCCTGATCCTGGAGAAGGGCGCTTAGTTTCAGTATTTTTTGGGACAGAGCCTGACTTTGCTTCTGGAGTTACCGCAGATCATGCTGGTAGAGCATACAATATATGTGACGAAGGAACCGTTAGCTTTGAGATTATAAAATCTTTTTGGGAAGACTTTTCAATTGTCCAAAGNCTGTNTACTTTTTATCATNAAGCCGGNCATGCACGTTATCGCTACCGACATCCCTGTGAATCATTTGAATGTACNNCTGAACCAGAAGATTATCCAATCATGTGGCTTTCCGTACTCCCTTCNAACACCCCTTTTGAAGATTTTTTAGCGGATAAAGAAAATTTCTTTAAACGGAGATGGGATGGAGTCCGCTATTTCAATTGTGAAGAAAATTAGACACCTTATGCAAGCCCCCTTGAATTATGANCCTACAAATCCAATCAAAGCAGATNGTTTTATTGTGGTTGGCAACCACCAATAATTTTGGAGAACCCAATGTTTCTCCAAAAGAGTTATTTCTTTTTAAAGGAAGAAATAAATTAATCATAGCCAATATTGCGTCACCAAAAAGCNTAATGAATATTTTAGAAAACCCCAATGTTTGTCTNAGNGGNATTGACATTTGGAAACAAAAAGGAATACAGTGCAGAGGCAAAGCCAAAATACTCAGTCCTCAAAAANAAAAGATTTAAAAAAGTAGAACAGCAGTTTAGACCCTTGAACAAGGGTAAGNTTAGAATTCAGCACTTTATTGAAATCCAAATTACTCAACACAAGGAAATTGAAGCACCATCCTATTTNTATTATCCTACCANCGAAGAAGAAGACCAAATAAATGCCTCAAAAAAAANCTATTTAGAGGNATTGCGATTTTAGTTCTGGTAGCNTAATATTGGTTAATAAAACAAAGAAACAATTTTAAAAAAGGNGATAATCGGCCTCGGTGGTTTTTGTATTTTTAACAAACAAAAGATATTGAGATGATTACTGTTCCAGTTCAAAATGAAAGTAATTTTGACCTTCCTATTTACGCTACAAAAGCTTCTGCTGGAGTAGATCTAAAAGCTGTTTTAGAAGCCGCAATTACGCTACACCCACTAGAGCGGAAAATCATACCCACAGGCCTCAAAATAGCCCTTCCAGAAGGATATGAAGCTCAAGTAAGACCCAGAAGTGGTTTAGCAGCAAAATTTGGTATTACAGTTTTGAATGCTCCTGGCACCATAGATGCAGATTACAGAGGAGAAATAGGAGTAATATTGGTTAATCTGTCTAATGAGGCCTTTACGATTGAACCTGGAGAGCGAATTGCCCAATTGGTAGTTGCAAAATTTGAGCAAATTGATTGGAAACTTACCCAAGAATTGTCAGAAACAGACAGAGGGGAAGGAGGTTTTGGAAGTACGGGCAAAAAATAACTTATACACCTGAATGTGAAGAAAATTCAGTTTCATCGTTTTCCGAAAACCAAACAATTTTAAATAAATGAAAATTATTGTACCAATGGCGGGGAGAGGTTCCCGACTAAGACCACATAGTTTGACTACTCCCAAGCCATTGATATCAGTTGCAGGAAGTCCAATTGTACACCAACTGGTCCGTGAAATTGCCAGAGTAGTCGAAGAACCCATTACCGACATTGGATTTATTTTAGGTGATCCTGCTTTTTTTGGAGAAGAAGTTGAAAAATCTTTGGTAGCTCTGGCAAATGAGTTAGGAGCCAAAGCACATCTTTTTAGACAAGACCAACCTTTAGGTACGGGTCACGCCATAATGTGTGCCGCTTCAATTTTAAAAGGACCTGCTGTAGTTGCTTATGCAGATACCTTGATCAGGGCAAATTTAAAACTCGATCCAGAGGCAGATGCAGTGATTTGGGTCAAGCAAGTAGAACATCCCGAAGCTTTTGGAGTAGTGGAGCTCAATTCGGAGAATTCTATTGTAAATCTAGTCGAGAAGCCTCAAAAGTTTGTTTCTGATCTTGCAGTCATTGGAATTTATTATTTCAAAGAAATTGAACGATTAAAAAAGGCTTTGGAAAAGGTAGTTTCCCAGAAACTGGAGAGGGGGAAAGAGTATCAAATTAATGAGGGGATCTTAGCAATGATGGCTGGAGGAGCGGTATTTAAACCCGGGACTGTTTCGAGTTGGATGGATTGTGGTAACGCAGAAGTAACCCTTTTAACCAATACAGAAATGTTAGCCATCAAACACCAGGAGGGCGAAGAACTGATTGATTCGACAGCACGTATAGAAAACAGCACTGTTATACCGCCATGTTTTATTGGTAAAGGAGTTCATATACTAGACAGCACCATAGGTCCTGGGGTTAGTATTGGAGACGGAACACGTGTTCAGAACTCAACGGTAAAGTATAGTTTGATTCAAAACCACAGTACAATCAAAGACGTTAATTGTGAAAAAGCCATGATTGGAAATCACGTTCATTATGACGGAAACCCTACCTTTGTCAGTATAGGGGACTATTCTGAATTAAAATGAGAAATCGAATAAATATTTTAGGAACTATTGCAGCAGCTGTATTCTTTACCCTGTCAGGCTGTAAGAGTGTAGCTGTTTTGCCAACAAATACCCCTGTCAAAAATGTAGATGTCAATGCGTTGGTATCAAAAATTAAAGGAAACTACCCCAAAGTAAATAGACTTCGTTCGCGAATTCGAGCGGTTTATGATGACGGTAAAAGACAGCAGCAAATTATAGTTCAGCTTCGAATGGAAGCTCAAAAAACAGTTTGGATGAGTGCCTCAATGGTGATCCCTATCGCTAAACTTATGGTGACCAAAGAAGGAGTTTCATTTTATGAGAAATTCCAAAAGAATTATTTTCGAGGTAATTTTGAGTTGATCAATGCTCCATTCAATACTTCATTTACATATGACGATATTGAAAATCTCTTATTGGGAAAACCCTTTTTAGACCCCACTCTAGGGAAATGGAAGCAAATTTCAAATCCACAGTATTATATCCTTATTCCACAAGGAAGAAAGTCTGGACTTCAGCCCACCTTATTTTTTGATCCAACCACTTTTTTATTAAAAGAACAGCGATTTTTGATTCCTGGATCGTTCCAAAGCCTTACCGTAAGGTATATCAATCACCAGCGAATTCAAGGGGAATTTATCCCCCAAGAAATTGAAATCTCTTTATCAGACGGTAAAGAGCTACAAAAGATAAATCTGGAATTTACTCGAACAGATTTACCAGGAACAATAAGTTTTCCATTTGAAATACCTCAAGGNTATAAGCAACTTTCATTTTAATGAGCCGTACACTTCTCTTCTTGGTGCTTTTTTGGATCGGGACGGGAGCGGTATTGAGCCAATCCACAACAAAGCGACAACAAGAACTAGAGGCTCAGCGTGTTCGCTTAAAGAATGAAATAAAACAAATTAATGAGCTACTCTTTTCAAGTAAAAAAAACCGAAAAAATGTAGTAACCGAGGTCGAAGATTTACAAGTTAAACTGAGTGTAAGAGAAGAATTGATTAAAGTGACCAATGCTCAAGTTAATTTACTGACTCGAAAAATTAACCTTAACGAAAGGAACATCAGTGATCAGCGAAAAGAATTGGAAGCACTTAAAGAGGATTACGCCAAAATGATTCAAAATTCTTATGCTAGTAAATCCCTACAGAATCGGTTGATGTTCTTATTTTCTTCAGAAAACTTTTTACAGGCCTACAAGAGAATTCAATATCTAAAACAATACACTCAGTACAGAAGAAAACAGGGTTTAGC
>NHDB01000044.1 GCA_002167945.1 Flavobacteriaceae bacterium TMED48
GGGTATTATTAACTATAAATCAATTAAAATGAAAAAATCATTATTAGCAATTCTATTTATTAGTTCCTTTTCCTATTCACAAGTTATCAATACAAGAATTATAACTGTTGACAGAGGAATGAATGAACGATTTGAATCTGGAGTTGAAAAGAAAACAAAGATGTATAACTCTAAAGAAGGGCAGTTAAGGTATTATACTTTTAGAATAACTGCTGGTCCTAATATGGGAAAGTATTTCAGAGTACGCTATGAAGATGAAATGAAAGGTTTTGATAAAAAACCACCAAAAGAAGCGCTTAAGTTATGGAATGATCAAGTTGCTGATCATATGGTAAATTCTAATGGCAGATGGCTCTGGCTCAACAAAAATGCTTCAAATGTTACGGTTAGTCCTTTCAGTAAGCCCATAAGAAGAGTGATGGAATATAATTATAAATCGCATAAATCAGGTGACTTCTGGAGGTTTAGAAATAATGTTGCTAAAGCCATAAGAGAATCGAATGCTGATATTTTTATGGAAGTTTGGGGTTGTGGTTCAGGCTGTGATGGAAATTTAGCAATGATTGTTTTTGGACATGCCAATTACGAAGAGTTTGGAAGCGACAACAGCACAGAATGGAGTAAAGTATATGAAAAGTATAATGAATTATTTGGAGAGAGCAGCTATGAAACAGACATTGACAGTTTTAGTGAGTCTCTTGAAATGTACGGCCGTAGGGTCTACAATATGGAATTTATTCCAAATTTGAGCTCACCAGAAAAAATGTCTAATCTGGATAAACTCTATAACGATTAATTTTATATGAAACCCTCCGCTAAGGAGGGTTTTTCTTTTTTGATAAGGTATCAGAACGGTATAAGGATAACTGTATTTCTATAAAAAATTTATAGCGGTTGAAAAAAATTATCCCCCTAACTTATACAAACAAGGAGACAAAAATAATGTAATGTCGCCTCTTGTTATAATCTCTATAGTTCAAATACAGCTCTTAAATTTACTCTTCTTCCAATTACAGGCATATTTGGAAATGCACGGTATTTCTGGTTAAATAAATTTGTAGAAGATAGATCAAGTTTGATTCCGTCAGATAATTTATAACCAATACTTGCATCAACTAAATTTTTTGCTTGAACCGTCCCAGCATAAAATCCTTGATTTGAATTGAACTCATCATCATGTTGAAAAGCAAGTGAATATTTAAATCCGTTTTTGTCTAGAAAATCCATTCCTAAGCGATATTTAAATCTAGGTGCATTTAAAAAGTCTTGAAAGGGAAGGTCGTCATCGTTCTCTTCACCAGGATTCCATTCATTCTGACTTAACCATGAAGCATTACCCCAAAAGGTAAGTTTATCTGTAGCATAGTACTCCATTGAAAGATCACTTCCCCAATGCGAACGAGTTACATTGTCAAATATTCTGTAACCAGCAGAGATATGTGTTATTCCATCTCCCTGTGGAACTCTTTGTGATTCAATCACACCTACGGCGGCAGTATTTATTAGTCCAGTGTAAGCTTGTCCTGCTTGTGTGAACGCACCACCTACAAGCCCAGCTACCTCCTGATTTGCAGCTGCTATAGCAGGGGCAATTAGAGGTGCTGCTGTAGCTGCAACTGCTGCAGAAACTGGAGCAATTGCTGGAGATCCTGGAAATAATGCCCCTTCAGGAGCTCCAGTTTCCCATAGAGCTTGGGGAATACCATTTGCTGTATATTGTGCTTCTACACCTGCTTGTACTTGTGCGTTAACACCAGCTGTAACTGCCTGAGTTATTGCAGCACTAATTACGGGATCATTTGCAAAATCAGAGGCTACTTGAGCTCCAAGCTCTGCTGGAATTCCTTCGGCACCAGTTAATCTGAAGGTAGGTCCTATAGCAGTAAACTGTGTTGAACCAGTTCTTGCAAAAGTATAAACATCAATACCTAGAGCAAACTTATCTCCTAATAATCCTTTGTAACCTAGTTCCCAAGAGGTTGTAGTCCCAAGTAGAGCTGATGGTGTACCAACAGCTTGTGGCATAGGGCTCCCATTAAAAGCATTATAACCCTGTATTGTTCCAGAGGCTCCTGATGGGACGTATGAGCTGAAGAAGTTTTGAATTAAGGGTAATAATGGTGCATATGAAGGACTTGCAGCTACCCCTTCGTATAATGGAGGTAAAGTTAGTCCTGCTACAGCACCATAAGGAATAGCCAATGGCCATTCGGTGGTATTAGCAGGGATTGTTGCACCACCGCCACCAACAATTTCTATAGGTTGGTTAGGATTAAAATCTTGCTCAGTTATCTGACCTGACAACCAAACATCAAGAATTCCTGGTGCCTGAATCTGAACAGGAAAATCAACGTAGGCCTCAAGTGCGCTTGGACCAAATACAGCTTGGTTATAGGTCAATCTGATACTGTTTTTCTCATTGGGTTTATACACAAGGGCTATTCTTGGGGCTAATTTACCTTTGTCAACGAAATTTAGTTTGTCATATCTTAGTGCATACGTTAAATCAAGTTTATCACTGAAACGAGAAGTGCCTTGACCATAAAATCCAAAATTAATATAGTCATTACTTCCATCGTTAGAACCAAAAAGTGTATTCTCTGAATCAGATCCAATATCTCTGTAGTCAAGCCCAAATGTAAAGTTAGAGTCTAAGAAACCTTTAGCGTCAAAGCTATATTGAAGTTGAGCATCTAGTGCTGAGCGTTTAGTGATTATCCTTTGGGCGGTTAAGTAAAGGTAAAAGGGTGCATTATCACTACCCCCATCATTAGCAGTATATGATAATTGACCGAAAAAACCACCCGATCTTATTCTAGCTTGACCCCAATAATCATTACCAGCGGCATATCCAGGACCCTGAGATTGATTGATTAATCCATTACCAGAATTTATACCCCCGGATATAACTGCGTCTGTTTTATCATTTGGTCTAAACTCTAAATGAGCATTTGCCATGAATGTTTCGTATTCATTCATGTAAGCATTACCGTCACCGTCAGGATCTATTTCGGCTCTAGTTAATATTGGTGTACTTGGAACCTGTGCAGGATCAATTCTATTATTTCTAACAATTGGTTGGAATATTCCATTTGCTGTAGCTCCATTTATTTGAGCCAAGAAATTTGCATCTTCATCAGGGTCTAAACTAAATTCATCTCCTTTTTTGTACTGAGCATTAATTTTAAACCCAAAAGTTTTTTTATCATTCGCATAGGCATGCCTAATAGCAGCTTGAACAGTAGCTAAATTACCTCCAATGAGTTCAATTGAAGTTCCAGGCTTATCAATCGCTTTTTTGGAAAAGAAATGAACCACTCCTGATTCAACACCAGGTCCATAAAGGGCAGAGGCAGCTCCTCTTACAACTTCTATTCGTTCAATATCAAGATTTGAGAGTCCTGATTGAAATGCGAAAAAAGACCCAGAGGCTGGAGATTGTAAAAAACGGTAATCCAAAATCGGAAAAACACTAGTTCCAAAAACACCTGAACCAGCTCTCATTTCAAAGTTGATAGAGTTTGCTGACTGCTGCTGGAATTGGAGCCCAGGAATATTAATTAAATTTCTTACAGGATCATTTACGTTTGCTGTGTTTTCTAAATCTTGTGAAGATATAATAGAAACTGATGCAGGCGCATCCAAAATCTTTTCTGACCGCCTTGAAGCAGAAATCACAACCTCATTTAAATTTTGACCATAAGAAAGTAACACCGAGATATTTTGATCTGTAGATGTAACCTCTACTGTTTGTGTTCCAAAACCAACATAGCTTACCTCAATGGTGAGTGGAAGTTCAGCAGAAGTATTCAATGTAAATTTACCATCAAAATCAGCAACAGTACCAGTATTTGAGCCAAGAACAATTATATTAGCTCCAGGTATTGCTTCATTGGTTTCAGCGTCTACGACAGTTCCGGTTAGAGTCGTTTGCGCTATAGCTATGTTTCCTATCAACAACAATAGGGCACATAGTCCATTTCTTACTAAATTCTTTGTTTTCATATTTTTTTGTTTTCAATTATATATGAACAGGAGTAGACAGGTTTATTGGGCAATCTCTGAGGAAAGATGTTTTTAAATTATTGCCTCTAAGTTAGTATATTTTTAGTTTGCATCAGAAATTATTATTAAGACTTATTAAGTTAGAGGAGAATTAGGATTATAAGCTCGACATTTTGACTCTGTTTTACAGTAACAAAATTTGAATTCTCTGGGGAGGTGTGATTTGGTAAATTATTCATGTCAGAGAATAAGGTAGGCTGAACTAAAAATTGACTATTGGTTTAACTCTTTCAGCGATTAGGCGCATGGTATTTTTTAATTGTTGATGTGTTAAATTAGCATTATCTAGCTGGAATGTTAGGCGGTCTATTCCACCTAAAGATTTATTGTGTCTTAATATCTTTTTAGCCACTTCTTCTGGATCACCTACCATTAACGCCCCTGTTTTACCGTTTTGAGCTGCAAACCGTTCAAAAGTAACTGGTGGCCAACCTCTTTCTTTTCCTATTCTTGTAAAGTTATAAGCATAGCCAGAATAATATTCTTCTATAGCTTGATCTTTAGTTTCTGCCACATACCCTAAAGAATGAATTCCAACTTTTAATTCCTCTGGCGGAAAGCCAGCTTTCTCACCCGCTTTACGATACAAATCTATTAAGGGTCTAAACCGATGAGTTTCACCGCCTATTATCGCGACCATCAAGGGCAGTCCAAGACTTCCTGCTCTGGCAAATGATGCCGGTGTTCCTCCTACACCTAGCCAGATAGGTATTTTGTTTTGAAAAGGTCTTGGGGTAATTTTTTGGTTTTGAAGAGGAGCACGAAACCTTCCTGACCAGTTGATTATTTCTTCTTTTCTAATTTGTAAAAGCAGTTCTAGTTTTTCCTTAAAAAGTTGGTCATAGTCTTCAAATTGAAACCCAAATAAAGGAAATGACTCAGAGAAGGATCCTCTGCCTACAACCATTTCTGCCCTTCCAGAACTGATCAAATCCAAAGTAGCGTAGTTTTGGAAAACACGTACGGGGTCTGCTGCACTTAAAACTGCTACAGCACTTCCCAATTTGATTCTTTTGGTTTTCGCAGCAGCAGCAGCCAGTATCATATGGGGGGCTGAGTCAAGAAATTCTTCACGATAATGTTCTCCTATTCCAAAAATATCTAATCCTACTTCGTCGGCATATACTATCCTTTCAATTAAGTCAGCTACTGCTCTTATTCTGTCTTGTGAACTGGGAACACCCTCAGTAATATCAACTGCTGCAAAACTATCTACGCCTATTTCCATATTTTTTGAAGTGAATTAGTAAGTCAAAATATTGATAAAAGGGTCAAACCCAAACAACTTGACAAAAAGAATTTTCTGCCTTTTAAGGATAAAACTCCTTAGGTATTCTCTTATTCATAAGTTTAAACCAGACTGGAGGAACTAAAGCGATTAGCATACTGGTAGTATATCCAAATGGAAGTTGAGGGCTTTCGTCTATACTCTCCAATATCTGATATTTTTTAGATGCTCTGTTATGATGATCACTGTGGCGTGTTAATTCGTATAAAACCAAGCGACCTATTGCGTGGTTTGAATTCCACGAATGCATGGGGGTTACTCGATCGTATCGTGTACCTTTCACTTTTCTTATGAGTCCGTAATGTTCGATATAATTGATAGTTTCTAATAATAAAACTGCAGTTAGGGCTATGCCCAAAGCAAATAAAATACCATAAACACCAAACACAACTGCAGTTAAAATAAGGTAGGACAATTGAAATAATTGGTAGTAAAAAAAGTCGTTGTAAATACTAAAAAAATTAACTTTTTTCTTTTTTAAAAGGTCTTTTTGAATCCTGATGGCATTGCGAATTTGCCCTGTGGTGGAAGTAACCCAAAAAGAGAAAACAGATTGATTTTTTTTAGACGTAGCTGGATCTTTAGGAGTTCCTACATTCAAGTGATGCCCAAAATTATGCTCGAGATAAAAATGCATGTACAAAGCCGGCATCAATAGAATTTTAGCTAACAAACGTTCCCACGCAGTTTTTCTATGTCCTAATTCATGAGCGACATTTATCCCATTTGTGCCCAAAACAATTCCAAAAGAAAGTACTAATCCTATGATTTCTGATATTTCTAGAGGAGTAGCGGTCAAATACCAAATACCATATCCAAGAATAGCGTAGACTAGTACAAGGTTAAAATACAGCATTAAATCAAAAAGTCGATTCGCTAAGCGATTTTCAATTTTTTGGTCGTTGAGCTTTTTAGGATTTGGGGATAGAAATGCTTCCCAAATTGGAATCAAGCCAAAGGCATAAAATACCGTTGTATAACTCCAATAGCCTCCAATTTGGACACCAATTAAAGCAGAAATGGGAATAGTGTAAGCCAATAAGTACTTTAAATCATTCACAAAATTATATTTAGTATTCGAGGTAGAATAATTTAAATTTAATCAAAATCATCTCAAAACGTAAAAAAAAGCTTAAATGTTTTTTAAAGAACGAATTTGCTGTTTAGCATAATGTTCCTAACTTTAGTTTATTCTTAGAGACCTGAATACTATTCGATGTTAACTGCTGATTTATAAATAAGTAGCGTGTCCGAATCCTTCTAACTTATCTCTTTAATTACTTTTTCAATAAGTGCTTTGGTCAGTTGCGTTCCTTTATTTCTAGGAATGGTATTTCCTGAAAATTCAACTCCAGCAAACTCAAATTGAGGTGCTTTTTGAAGAATTTTAAACATTCTTTTATAGTCTGTAGTCGTTTCCTCTCCACTATCTAAAAAGGTTTCTGATTTTGCACTTACGGCTCTTATATAAGGGCTGAGCAGTTCGATGCCTTGATAAGGATCTGGATAGAAAGTATCTGGATTACGCTCAAGTGTCCAATTGGTAAAGTCTCCAAGCACTCCCACATTTTTAAGATTTACATTTTCCATCAAATCAATCATCCATTTCGGATCAGAGGAGTATCCATTGTGGTTTTCAATGAGCAAATCCAATCCTTTGCTTCCAGCGTAATCTCCAAGTTCTTTGACTCCTTCAATAGCGTAGGTTAGCTTTTCTTTATGGGGAATCGTAATAAATTCTCCGCAAACATTACGCATGGCTTTGCAACCCAGTTTTTGTGCTACATCTACCCAATATTTATATGTTGCTAGAGCTTTCTTTCTTTTTTTGATATCCGCATCTCCAATGTCGCCTACACCCCCTGTAAGCAAAACGGCACTTTTAACATCTGCCTTTTGACAGTTCGAAACCATTTTTTCAATATCTCCTTCTTTTAATGTTTTTGGCAAATGAAACATCTCATGATCGATGTAGTCAAATCCTAAGCCTTTGGCAATAGCAGGATAATCAAAAACATCAATTCCTTGAGGATCATTTCCTCCGAAACTTGTTCGCATCAGTGACCAAGGTGTAATAGCGATTTTAAGGTTTTGAAAAGGTGTTGAAGAAAAAAGATTTAATGACGGGAGGCTTCCGAGAGCCAACGTTCCCAAAGCACTTGTTTTAAGAAATGATGTTCGATTCATTTTTTCGTTTTTTAAAAATACCTAATAATAAATAAAATGTTGGTCGGTCAAATAATAATTTTATAAAATCCTGATCAAACATCGTGTATTGGAATTGTAACAAATCATTATATTTATTAGATTTTAAAACTTAACTGATGGACCACAACACACCTTTAGAAAGTTTAGATGATTGGGAAGACGATTTAAAAAAGCGTTATCCTGAACCTCATCAAAAGCAAAAAGAAGACTATAGAAATTATACCGATTCTCCTAGAGATGAATTGGTGCGAAATTTTTATAAAATAAACCATCAATATCAGACCTATGATTTTGTAGTTTCAAAGCAGGAGGAATTTCTAAGTCTTAACAAGCGAAGAATGTCTGTTTGGGACGCCTTGGATTACCTGAATACCTTAGTTGATGATAGTGACCCAGACATTGAGTTAGATCAATGGCAACACCTACTCCAAACTGCAGAGGCAATCCGTCAAGACGGACACCCTGATTGGTTTGTGTTGACCGGATTGTTGCATGACTTAGGAAAGGTGTTGTGTTTGTATGGTGAGCCACAGTGGGCTGTAGTTGGTGATACTTATCCCGTAGGCTGCCAGTTTTCCAATAAAATTGTCTATCCTGAGTTTTTCGCCGAAAATCCAGATTATTCTGACGAGCGATATAACACCAAGTTTGGAGTATATTCTGAAAATTGTGGCTTGGACAATGTTAAAATGAGTTGGGGACACGATGAATACCTTTATCACGTGATGAAGGATTATTTACCAAAACCCGCACTTTACATCATTCGATATCATTCTTTTTATGCCCAGCACCGTGAAGAAGCCTATTCTCATTTGATGAATGAGGAAGATCACGAAAATTTTGAATGGGTAAAGAAATTCAATCCCTACGATTTGTATTCCAAGATCCCTGTTCCACCAGATGCTAAAGCCTTAAGACCATATTACGAAGATTTAATTGCCAAATACCTACCTAAAGAACTTCAGTTTTAATTGAGGGTAGATGATTAAAATTGGCATAATAGGATTAGGGAGAATAGGNCGGGTTCATTTGACGAACATNCANNACTTTATACCCAATGCCGAAGTNGTAGCTNCATGCAGCGGAAGTCAGAAAAGCNTAGCTTTTGCAGAAAAAATTGGANTTCAAAATCGTTTTATTTCANTAGANCAAATGTTGGCTGAGGTAGAAATGGACGCTGTTGTNCTTGCATCGCCTACTGCATTTCATTTTGATCACCTNAANCTTGCTATTTCCTNNCAAAAGCACATTTTTTGTGAAAAACCTATTGATTTATCCATTCAAAATGTNCAATTACTTCAAAAGCAATTGAATCAGACTTCAGTGAAGTTTATGGTTGGCTTTAACCGTAGATACGACCCCAATATTTTAAGCATAAAAAAAGAATTGAATAAAAATAAACTTGGACAAACCCAATCAATTAAGTTGATTAGTAGAGATCCTGGGCCTCCTCCAATGGAATTTATTAAAACTTCAGGNGGACTTTTTTTGGATATGGCCATACATGATTTTGACCTAGCCAGGCACTTGATGGGAAGTGAGGTTACAGAAGTATTTAGCACAGCTAGTGTTTTTGGCGATTTGCCACTAGAGTCGGTCGGTGATGTCGATACGGCAGTNACCNTACTGAAATTTAAAAATAAAGGGTTTGCTACGATCGAAAACAGTAGGAACAGTANNTATGGATANGATCANCGGNTAGAGGTTTTTGGAGAGCAAGGAATGCTGTCATCAGCTAACAAAGCTGATAATACCGTTTCTTTTTCAGATCAGCAAGGGGTGCATCATCCCAAGCCTGTAGGTTTTTTTATTGAGCGCTATAAAGAATCCTACCTCAATATATTGGATTCATTTATTCAGTCTTTGGTAACNAAAGAAGATCCTCAATNAAGTTTTCAAGATGGTCTTCAATCTTTAGCGATTAGTTTAGCTGCAAAGAAATCGAGTGAGGAGAANCGCGTTGTTTTACTTTCAGAAATCATTTAACTCATGTTTACATTTACCACTTTTCTAGCNTATACTTTATTTGTTGCAGTTTATGCATGGTTTAGGCTNAGAAAAGAAAAGCTNGGCTCNGAAGAGGGNTATTTTTTNGGGGGAAGAAGNTTGACAGGGATTGTTATTGCTGGGTCTATGTTGTTGACNAATATTTCAACNGAACATTTAATTGGGATGAACGGTTCTTCGTATAAAAATGGTTTTATTGTCATCGGGTGGGAGGTTACTTCAGCCTTAGCACTGATAGCAGCAGCAGTCTATTTTATTCCAAAATACTTAAAAATGGGGTTGACGACCATTCCACAGTATTTGGAAAACAGATTTGACGGTATGCTGAGGTCTTACGTCGCTTTTTTCTTAATGATTTCTTTTGTGGTTACCCTGTTACCCATAGTGCTTTACACTGGTGCAATTAATCT
This sequence comes from Flavobacteriaceae bacterium TMED48, assembly GCA_002167945.1. Lineage (GTDB taxonomy): Bacteria > Bacteroidota > Bacteroidia > Flavobacteriales > Flavobacteriaceae > MS024-2A. The sequence continues at coordinate 9,979 of NHDB01000044.1, forward strand.
AGAAAGTATCTTTAACATATCCGAAGTACTTGATGTTTCNAAAGAAANAGCCTTGTTGATTACCGTAGTNGTGGTTGGATTGATAGGATCACTTTATGCTATTCTTGGAGGTTTGAAAGCAGTTGCTGTATCAGACACCATCAACGGGTATGGACTTTTAATTGGAGGTTTAGCTGTTCCATTTTTAGCTTTATTGAGTATCGGNGAGGGTAATCCTNTGGATGGTTTGACNAGGGTTTTTAATCATGCACCTCAAAAATTTAACGTTATTGGGACAAAAGATTCTGTNCTTCCTTTTGAAGTGTTGTTTACTGGATTGATTGTCAATCAGTTGTATTTTTGGTGTATGAATCAAACGATNATTCAAAGGGCGTTAGGAGCNAAAAACCTAAAAGAAGCCCAAAAGGGATTGTTATTTACGGGTATGCTTAAAATTTTCATCCCATTNGTCATTATTTTGCCAGGTGTTATTGGTTTTTANTATTTCGGAGATNCACTTTATGATAGTCAGGATATGGTATATCCCGAAATAATTAAGAAGGTNCTACCCNCAAGTTTTGTTGGAATTTTTGCCGCCATNGTNATGGGTGCGGTTCTCAGTACTTTTAACAGTGTGCTCAACAGTTCAGCAACTATTTTTAGTTTAGACTTGTACAAAAGANATTTTAATCCNCAAGCTTCGGATAAGAAACTGGTTTTTNTNGGAAAGTTAACATCTTCAGTACTCGCNATTTTTGCTATAGCTGNGGCTCCNTTTGTAGCNAANGCTCCAGACGGCTTATACCAGTTATTACAGCAATTNAACGGAATTTTCTTTATTCCGATAGCTTCAATNATGCTGGTAGGGTTTTTCACTAAAAATATTTCTGCTTTAGCAGCNAAGGNGGCATTGTTTGTCGGCTTGATNTTTTACTTACTNGCNAGTTTTGTTTTTGATACAGGAATACACTTTGTCCATATTTGGGGAATAGAATTTATTTTGAATTTGGCGNNNATGTATCTGATATCTTANTACTATCCNAATAAAAATAAATTCAATATCAGTGATTTAAAANTGGTNAAAATGGANCANTGGAAATACACCAANCCTTTTTCTATTTTTCTGTGCTTGNTCACNTTGATNATATACATCACNATGGGNTCNATCAATGGATAATTGAATCGAATTNAACAAAATATGAACATTGTNCATAGACATAAATCCGATTAACTTTTCTATTTTTACGTATGCCATTAGTCGTAATCACCCTTGGGATCCTCCTTTTATTCCTTTTAATTTTAGTTGTTCGGCTCAATGCTTTTATTGCGTTTATACTTGTGGGACTGGCCATCGGCATAGGACAGGGAATGGAACTCAATGCCATCGTAGAATCTATTGAAAAGGGGATAGGCAATACTTTAGGTTTTTTAGTCATGATACTAGGGCTGGGAGCCATGTTGGGGAAACTGGTCGCAGAGAGTGGTGCAGCTCAAAAGATAACCAATGGTCTTATTCAGCTTTTTGGCGTTAAAAATACCAGGATGGCAGTGATGCTAACTGGTTTTATTGTTGGGGTAACCATGTTTTATTCTGTAGGTTTTGTCATCTTAGTCCCCTTGGTTTTTACAGTGGCAGCAGCAACTGGACTCTCTTTAATTTCAATTGCCCTACCCATGTTAGCTGCTTTATCAGTTACACACGGATTTCTTCCTCCTCACCCTGCCCCAACAGCACTATCTGTCATGTTTGAGGCAGACATGGGCAAAACGTTAATCTACGGTGTCATAGTTGCCATCCCAGCCATTTTAATTTCAGGTCCCATTTTAACTCGTTTTATTCCCAAAGTGGAAGCCAAACCTTTAAAAGAATTCATGACCACTAAGGTGTTTTCTGAAGAAGAACTCCCTAGCTTTTCAAACAGTATTTTAACTGCATTACTACCTGTTATTTTAATCGCTGTATCAACTTTGATTGTGAATTTCTTTCCACTTGAAGGACTGTGGCTTTCTATCATCAAATTCATTGGGAATCCAGTGATAGCCTTGTTACTGACCGTATTGGTTGGAACATACACATTGGGCATTGCACGGGGTTTAAGTATGGATGGAGTAATGAAAATATACGGTACGGCTGTATCGGGTATTACCATGGTACTATTAATTATTGCAGGTGCAGGTTCATTAAAACAAATTTTAATCGACAGCGGTGTGAGTGAGTATATCGGAAACCTACTTCAAATTACCTCCATGTCACCATTAGTGATTGGCTGGTTAATTGCTACATTGATCCGTTTTTCAGTTGGTTCTGCAACGGTTGCTGGATTGACGACAGCTGGAATCGTATTGCCCTTAGTTCAATCTACCGGAGTAAGTCCAGAATTGATGGTTTTGTCTATTGGTGCAGGAAGTCTGATGCTTTCCCATGTAAATGACAGTGGATTTTGGCTTTTTAAAGAATACTTTAATTTAAATGTTAAAGAGACCCTATCTACATGGACCATTATGGAGACTTCAATTGGTATTAGTGGTTTATTGGGTGTTTTGGTATTAAATCAATTTATATAGCAAATGAGTAATTTATTAAAAGAAAGAATAGAAGCATTGGGTTTAATATTACCTCCAGCGCCCAAGCCTTTGGGAGTGTACCGACCCCTTTTAGTGGTTGGAGACTATCTTTATGTTTCTGGTCAAGGGCCTCTACTGAATAACAGAGACCTTATTACAGGAAAAGTAGGGGGGACTCTTGATCGAGATCAAGGTAAAAATGCTGCACGACAAGTTGGGTTAACCATGCTTTCTACTCTAGTGACTCATATGGAATCAGGACATCGTATTAAGCGGGTGGTCAAAGTTTTAGGAATGGTAAACGCCACTCCTGACTTTGAAGAACATCCCTATGTAATCAATGGATTTAGTGAATTGATGGCCGAAGTGTTTGGTGAAGAACATGGAATCGGTGTTCGCAGTGCAGTAGGTATGTCGCTTCCTCAAAATATTGCAGTTGAAATCGAAGCTCATTTTTTATTGGAAAAATAAACTCAAGTCATTTTATGTTAAACGAGTTTAAAGTTCAAAATGAAGACAAATTATTGACCCCTGGCCTGCTCGTATATCCTAAAAGGGTTCGACACAATATAAAGGCCATGCTTCAATTAGCTGGAGGAACTCAACGCTTGATTCCCCACATTAAGACCCACAAAATGGCAGCTGTCATTAAACTTCAAATGGATGCAGGAATCACTCAGTTCAAATGTGCCACTCTTGCTGAAATGCAGTTGTTGATTAGTTGCGGGGTAAGAAAGATTCTTCTCGCGCATCAGCCTACCAAAGAAAAAATGCAACAATTTATTCATTGGCAAAAAGCAAATCCTGAGATAGCATGCTCAAGTTTGGTAGATAATTTAGATTCTTTGAAAATTTTTTCTGACCTAGCAAAGCAGCAAGCTGTAAAGATCAATTTATGGATTGATTTGAACAATGGGATGAATCGAACCGGCATACTGCCTGAAAGGGCTGACCAACTTTACCATGCTTTAACTAAAGATCACAATACAGTATTTCAGGGATTTCACATTTACGATGGGCATATTCGTCCTTTGGATTTAAAAGAGAGAATTGCAAAGTGTGATAAGGATTTTAAGCCCGTTCAAGAGTTGATCAGTCGCATTGAGTCCGAGGGTGGGGCTGTTCCCAACATCATAACAGGAGGCTCTCCAAGTTTTTATCCTCATGCATTGCGTAAAAACACCTTATTAAGTCCCGGGACAACTTTATTTTGGGATTTAGGATATAAAAAGATTTGGGAAGAGTCGCCTTTTCTCAATGCAGCTGTTTTAATCACTCGTTTGATTAGTAAACCGAATGACAATATCTATTGTTTTGATTTGGGACATAAAGCGGTTGCCTCAGAAATACCCCTGCCCAGAGTTGAAATTATAGGGATGGAGAATGCTGTTCACAAGGGGCAAAGTGAAGAGCATTTAATCGTAGAGTTTAAAGAAGAGAACAATTTTAAAGTTGGAGATTTGTTTTATGCTTTGCCTTATCATATTTGTCCTACTGTGGCAAAATACAACAGAGCTTATACCGTAGAAAACGGTTTACATACCGGCTATTGGGACGTTCAGGCTCGTGATTATCAAATTGAATTAAACCAATGAAGTTTATTTTTGATGCCCATTTAGACCTATCGATGAATGCTCTAGAGTGGAATAGGGATTTCCGAATGGAGGTTTCTGAGATTCGCGCTTTAGAGTCAGGGATGGTTGATTTACCCGATCGTGAAAAAGGAGTGGTCTCCTTTCCAGCAATGCGAAAAGGGAATATAGGCTTGTGTATGGCAACATTAATTGCCCGATATGTTAAGCCTAAGAACAAACTACCTGGATGGAATTCTCCCGAGCAAGCGTGGGCACAAACCCAAGGGCAGCTTGCCTGGTACCGAGCTATGGAGGTGGACAACCAATTGTATCAGATAAGGACTAAAGAGCAGTTGAATAATCACCTTACCCAATGGGAACAACATCCCAGAGAAACCCCCATTGGATATATTTTAACACTTGAGGGTGCAGACTCCATAGTCAATATGGATTATTTACACCAAATGTATAAGGAGGGACTATGCGCAATCGGACCGGCACACTACGGTCCGGGAACTTATGCTTTTGGAACCGATTCTAGTGGCGGTATCGGCCGAAAAGGGATATCCTTACTAAAGGAAATCTCAGAATTAAAACTGATTTTAGATGCCACTCATTTATGTGATCAGAGTTTTTGGGAGACCTTAGAAGTTTATGATGGTCCAATATGGGCAAGCCACAGCAATGTACGAAAATGGGTGCCCGATGAGCGACAGTTTAACGATGATCAAATCAAGGCTTTGATAGAGCGAGATGCGGTCGTTGGAATGGCTTTTGATGCCTGGATGATGCTTCCTAATTGGAAACGTGGAATTACTGATCCTCATAAGAGTGGATTGACTCTAGAGACCATTGTCAATCATGTTGACCATATTTGTCAGTTGGCGGGTAATTCAGAGCGTGTCATGCTGGGTTCTGATCTTGATGGTGGATTTGGAAAAGAGCAATGCCCCTCCGATTTAGAGACCATAGCCGACCTCCAAAAGCTGGATCATATTCTTACTCAGAGAGGCTATGCTGTCCAAGACGTTGAAAATATTTTCTATAAAAATGGGCTTCGTTTTTTGAGAAAAAACCTTGCTGATTGAATTTACCTTCCTAGAAGATCAAATTGGTGGCTGTATTTAATTGTTATACTTTGATTGTTAAGAGCATCTAAATAATCGGTGTCTTTAATGATGTTGATTACAACGAAGAGTCCTGTATTCGCATTCCTCAACCAGCCAAAACGAGCATTTACAGAGGTGATATTGGACACATTGTTGTATTGGACCAAACTTTGTAAAAACATCNTTGGAGTAAAGGAATAAGCCAAGCGTACTCCTGTTATTAATACATTCGCATCTCCGTCAGGTAGTTTTAGACGGTTGTAGTTAAAAATTCCCTCTGTATTGAATTTATCTCCCAATCGAAAAGTTGCCTTATTGGTACTGGAAATTCGATTTCCTCCAAAATATCCTCCGATGAGTGTTCGAGTTTGAAAGTAAAATTTTCTATTGGCATTGGTCATCAAAACTAATTGTAATTCCTGATGATTGTATTCTCCTGTTTCAACCTTGACTTTGGAAATTGGAAAGGCTGAAAGCACTGTCTCACGAGTAAAATTAATTCCAGTATGTATTTCGAAACCACTTTCCCAGACCCAGTGATTATCGACGTGTAAAAATCCAGTTTCTTGGGTATTTTGAAAATTCCAATACCCTCTGTAGGAAACGTGAGGCCTAACCTCAAGAAGTTTTCCAGTATTTTTAGGTCGCCATTGTTTAAAGATTAGAAATTCTGGTTTTTTAAAAGCAGAGCGAAGTAAAAAACCCACTTCAGGATTGAAACCTTCGCCGACTTCTGTATACCCAGCTCTGAGATTCCAACCGTTCCAGTTGTAAACTGCCAAAAACTTAAATGCATGATCATTAGAACTGATACCAGGGGTGGTACTTTTTGATACATAACCAGAGACTTGTGCTTTCTTACCAATGCCCAATTTGCCATCCATGGCAAAAACCCTGTTGTAATCATGCTCGTTGCCTATGCCCGAACGATTGATAAAAACACCACCAATGGAGGAGCGTTTCGCTGCAAAATCGTGATTGACTCGTGCTACTGAATAATTATTTTTAACGATATCTAGCTCACCAGACACTGTGGGGACTTCATTAGTAAACATACTTAGTAAGCCCACATTGGTCTGTCCAATTTTTCCAGAGACTCGAGATCCTCCTATAATGGGTACTAGACTTCCGTTTTCACCGATACCAATCCGTCTGCTAAAAAACAAGTCGACTTCACCGGGACTACCCACGCTAAATTGACCCGCGTTTTCGAGAAAGAAGGGTCGCTTTTCTGGGAAAAATAAATTAAATCGATCGAGATTGACTTGCTGTTCATCAACTTCAACCTGTGCAAAATCTGTGTTATAGGTCATGTCTAGCGTTAGCCCTGGGGTTAAGCTGTATTTGATATCTCCACCAAATGCAGATTTGCTAGAAGTACTTTTTGGTGAGTGATTATTTTGAACAGATTGTGCTAGTCCGTAGGGAATTATTTTAAGGTTTTTTGGTGATTTTAAATTCAATCCATGCATTTTTCCAGCAAGGGATAACCTTTTAATGTCAAATCCTAAAGGAAGGTTCGCCCAATATGCGGCTTCACTTCGTTTGCTGATATTGCGTTGAAAGTTAATTCCCCATGTTTTATTTTCTCCTCCATTAAAACGAATGGATCGAAGAGGAATTGCAAATTCTGCACTCCATCCAAAATCACCCTTTTTGGTCTTTACTTCCCAAGACGCATCCCAATTGATATTCGTGCCTCCTACAACTCCGCCCTGTTGTCTATTGGCACTAAAATTTCCTTCACCCTCATTATCTATTTGTGCATCGTACTCCATGCCGTCAGCATTTGTTCCAAAAAGAAATCCGTTTTGCTGGTCGTTGTAAGTATCAATTATAAATAGAAAGCTGTCATCATCATTTAAGTCGGCATCTCTCCGAGAATCAGATACTACAATTTTCTCCGGTGCTTTATCAAAACAAACTACAGCCACATATAAGGTTTTTGAGGTATAAGCAATTCGGATTTCAGTCTTTTCTGAGGCAGGAGCACCGTAATTGGGCTTGATCTGTTTTAAATCACGAATAGGAAATACCTGATCCCAAATCGCTTCTTCAAGGATTTCACCATCTATGACAGGATCCGCATTTAAATATGAAATATCGAAATTTAAATTTTGATTGGGGTTGGAGTTTTGCGCTTTGACCTGGAGGATTGTAAAAGCAACAAATAAAAAAAGGATTTTTTTCAAATGATACTATCTAAAATAACGATTTTAAAATTAAAATAATTTTTCCAGAGTGAATTGATAAGATCATATTGAATTCAATATATTTGATTTCACGTAAATTGAATTATNGAATATGAAATNATTTTTTAATATCGCTCTNGTTTTAATNTGCTNTTTTTCAAATTTAAATGCTCAGCGCAAATTTGAATCCACTGCCCGTNCAATAGGCCTTGAAAGTATAGAAAAGTTTAAATCTTTTTTAGCATTGCCTAATGATGCCGCGAAACCAGATGATNTTAAGCATAATATTTCTTGGGCTAAATCAGAGTTAGAGGCTTTAGGCTTTGAGGTCAATACCCTAGAAANTTCAGCNTTACCTCTTTTGTTAGCNAATTTGAAGGTTAAAAAATCAAAGNCTACCCTAGCTTTTTATATGCATTTAGATGGTCAGGCAGTTGATGGAACAAAATGGAATCAAAAAGATCCTTACACNGCAGTTTTAAAATCGAAAAATGGTACAGAATTTAACCCAATTAGTTGGGATAACTTAAAGGGTCAAGAAATAGATGATTATCGAATCTTTGCGCGTTCGAGTGCAGATGACAAGGGCCCTTTTGTAATGCTTTTAACGGCCTTAAATCACCTAAAAAAAGAGGGTAAATCGGCGGCATACAACATTAAATTAATCTTAGATTTCGAGGAAGAACAAAGTTCTCCAGGTTTGCCAGAGGCGGTAAAGAAGTATAAAGATCAGTTAACTGCCGACTTACTTTTAATCTTAGACGGTCCTGTTCATTCTTCTGGAAAACCCACCTTAGTTTTTGGAAACCGCGGTATAGCNGCATTAACACTNACAGCCTTTGGCCCGATAGTNCCTCAACACAGCGGACATTATGGAAACTANATACCTAACCCTGCTTTAGAGCTTTCCAAAGCCTTGGCTTCTATGAAAGACAATCAGGGTCGTGTGGTAATCCCTNGATTTTATGATGGTATTAATTTGGATGCAGCTACTAAAAAAATTCTNGAAGGTGTNCCAACAGANGATAAGGCAATTAAGNAACGTACCCAGACCAAAAGAAATGATAGGGTAGGAAATACCTATCAAGAGTCTATACAATACCCTTCCCTAAATATACGTGGTTTGCAAAGTGGATGGGTAGGGGATGAAGCGAGAACCATNATCCCTGCNACTGCCACAGCAGAATTAGACATTCGACTTGTAGTTGAGAGTGATCCNTATAAACTNATTGAGGGAGTTNAGACTCATTTAATAAATCAAGGCTATACCGTTCTTGACCATCAGCCAANAAAAGAAGAACGGATGAGTCAAGACAGAATTATACAAATGACATCGAATGTAGCTTACCCAGCCTTTAGGACAGCTACCCAATCTAAAGAAGGAAAATGGTTGAGTACCATTTTGACGGAATATTACAATGAAAAACCTGTTATTATNAGAACCAGTGGGGGCTCGGTACCAATCTCCCCTTTTGTGTCTNAGTTAGGTGTTCCNGCTATAGGCGTACCTACCGTCAATTTAGACAANAATCAACACAGTCCAAACGAAAATCTTCGTGTAGGAAACTACCTTACGGGTATTGAAANTTTTNTAGCTATTTTAACCTCTAAATTTTAGNTTACCTACCGTTAAACCAAAGCATTACAAAAATAACTACAAGGACTACAAAGATGGAAATGCTTACATCTTTCNAGTCGAANGATGCCCTTGTAATTTTCTTTTCTTCGGANCTGACCGTTCCAATTGTTAGATTCAATACTTTCTCCGGTTTGGGTTCCNCTGTAGCGAGACTAACAGCTGTNATAAGCANTACACAAANGAGAAAAAACCAAGAGCCAAACGAAAGGTAATTCATTGTACCNATTGTATGTAAGAAGCTTCNCGGATTCAGAGAATCACTNATAATTTCTAAAAAGATCCTACCAAAGCCAATAATAAAACCGCTGATTAAGGTAACATAAGCACCTTGGGCATTGATACGTTTGTGCATAATTCCCATAATAAAAACTGCTGCTATGGGAGGAGCAATATAGGTTTGTACAGATTGCAANTATTCGTAGAGNACACCTGAAATATTNGCCATGATGGGTATCCAAAAAATACCAATAATAACAANNGCTACAGTTGCAAGTTGACCAGTTTGNACNAGTTTTTTCTCAGGNGTTTCAGGTTTTAATTTTTTATANATATCTACAGTAAAAAGTGTNGAAACTGAATTAAAGACGGAGGCTAAGGANCTCATCAAAGCAGCTAATAGACCAGCCGCAACAAGACCCCGAAGGCCTGCTGGGAGNAGATTNCTCATCAATACGGGAAAAGCTTGNTCAGCACTTTCCCATTCCAATTCTCCTCTCATTTTGAGTGTTAANGCAATNACTCCTGGAATCAAAAAAAGAAAAACAGGNAATAANTTCATNAAGGCACCAAAAATGGTACCTCTTCGACCTTCTTTAATGTTTTTAGCGGTTAGTGTTCTTTGGACAATGTATTGATCAGTACACCAATACCAAATACCAACTATAGTACTTGAAATAAACAGAGAGGGCCAGGGGAAATCGGGGTCTGAGGCAGGACGCCACATATTTAAATATTCGGGAGTTACTGTGGCTTTCATACTTTCCCATCCACCCACTCGATCAAAGCCTATATAGGTTAAAACAGCTGCACCAGCAACAAGCACTAAGGCTTGTAAGGTTTCGGTATAGACTACGGCTCGCATACCTCCTAAAACGGTATAAATTCCGGTTAAAATTACCGTGGCAATGGCACCGGTCCAAAAATCAATTCCCAAAAGAGCAGACACTACAATTCCCCCTGCGTATATCGTTACAGAAATTTTAGTAAGAATATAGGCGACAATAGAAAATACAGATAAAATCCACCGCATCCGAGAATCAAATCGCTTTTCCAAAAATTCTGGCATGGTAAAAACTCCTGCGCGTTGGTAAAAAGGTAAAAAGACCCATCCCAAAATCAATACGATCCATGCATGAACCTCATAGATTAGCATGGGGAGTTTGTCACTAGCACCTGCTCCTGCAAGTCCTACAACGTGTTCTGACCCAATATTTGATGCAAAAATGGAGGCTCCTACGACAAACCATCCCACATTTCGTCCCGCTAAAAAGTAGTCTTCTGTACTGTCTTTTTTACTCTTTATAACCCAGATTGCAATCCCTGCCAGTATGCTAAAGTAGACTCCAATTGAAATCCAGTCTAATAATTCTAATGTTTGCATATTACTTTTTAATCGTTTAAAATCGGTTAAGTAGTATGAATTTGAATTGAGTTTTAGTGCTGTAAACCTCTCCAGGACTCAATTCCGTTGAAGGGAACGATGATTCGTTGGGTGAATTCGGGAAATGTTGTGTCTCAAGACACAATCCCGACCTGTAGTTGTATAAGGAATCCGATTGTTTCATTGGATTCGTGCCGTCTAAAAAGTTACCAGAGTAAAATTGAATTGCGGGCTGGTCAGTGAATACTTCCATTTGTATTCCAGAGTTTATTTCTTTTAAAATTGCAGCTGATCGAAGTCCTTTGTTTGAGTCGTCAAGCACCCAGCAGTGATCGTAACCTAATCCGCGTTCTAATTGAATATCTTCTTTTAATACATCCCTTCCAATCGCTTTTGATGATGTAAAATCAAAAGCGGTTCCCGCTACACTTGCAATTTCACCGGTAGGAATCAGGTTTTCATCAACAGGTAAATAAGAGGGAGCATTGAGCATTAATTCATGATTCAGAATGTCCTTTGCTCCAGAGAGGTTAAAATAGGCGTGCTGAGTGAGGTTTAATACTGTTTTTTTGTCAGTGGTCGCTTTGTATTCTACTTCTAGTTTATTGTCTTTTGTTAAGGCATAAACAACTTCTACCTTTAAGTTGCCCGGATATCCCTCTTCCATGTCCTTACTCAAATAATTGAGCTTTAAAACTGCTTTGTCGTTTTCTATGCTAGAACTTGCATCCCAAACTACCTTATCAAAACCTTTTGTTCCCCCATGAAGGTGATTCTTACCGTTGTTTTGAACAAGGGTATATTCTACACCATCAAGTTTGAATTTTCCATTAGCTATTCGGTTTCCATAGCGCCCAATGAGCGCTCCAAAGTAAGAACTCCCTTTTTCATAATCGCTAAGGCTGTCATAGCCTAGCACTACGTCATTCAGTCCACCGGTAGCATTGGGCACATAAAGGTGGGTTATTATCCCTCCATAGGTTATGATTACAACCTTCATACCTAATAAATTGCTTAGGGTGTAGCGATCAACTTTTTTTTCATCGGCAGTTGTTCCAAATGACTCCTTTTCAATAAATACATTTTTTTTAGTCACTTGACTGCAGGAACATAGACCAGCGAAAACAAGAAGGAGGACAATTAATCTTTTCATGAATTATTTTGTTCGACCTCTAATATAAGTTATTAATGATGTTGAACGAAAATTTAGTAAACTTGAAATGAGGTCGTTAAACGGCTAATATGGAAAAAAGGATAAGCTGTTTTAATTAAACAATAAATAATTTTAGATTTCGTTTTACGTTTTTACCAAATAAAACTATTTTTGCCAAACATGACAGACCAATAATTTGGATTTTTTTTAATTCGATAAAAGCTCCCAAATTGAAGTTTTGATATGCCCATGTTTGTAATGTATGATATAAGGTCGCGTAGCTCAGCTGGATAGAGCATCTGCCTTCTAAGCAGACGGTCATAGGTTCGAATCCTATCGCGATCACTGCAAAACTCCGTTTTAAAC
>NHDB01000045.1 GCA_002167945.1 Flavobacteriaceae bacterium TMED48
ACTTTCACCAAAACCGTGGAAGTTTAGCACTAAAGGAATAGTTGATACTCCATCGTATGAATCAGGGATATATAATATATATTCTCTGCTTTCCCCGTTGAAAAATATGGATTGAATCTCAGTATTTGAATAGCAAGACTCTAAATTTTTTTCAACACCCTCTTTTTCAGTAGAGCAGCTGTATAGGATTAGGAATACTGTTAGGGCGAATGCCAAAAGGCGCGGTATTCTTTTCATATAAATAATATATAGAGAATGGGTTTAAAAGAAAAACCCTCCACTTGGGAGGGAAATTCAAATTTAAGAAGAATTTTATTGCATGGCTCTTATTACAGGAGCTCCAAGTATTCCTGAAACACAATATTCAGTCGTTAAAGCAACTAATTCTGAAAACATTTCCTCTCTTTGCTGACCTAACTCCATATGTGCTCCAGCTCCTTCGGGTCCTTGATAAATTTCTGTAATACCATAGAGTGTATTTCCAGTCTCACCACTAGATGGATCTAAAGGGTTATTCAATTCTGGAGATTTTAATATAGCATAGCACAAAATTACTGGCTCCACACCACCTTCAATATGGTGCGTTTCTCTCATAAATTTTTCATGGGTTTCTATAAAGGATTCCATCCTTTGAACAGCTTCTTTTGGAATTGAAAAGGCAACATGAAAACCTACACATCCTGTCTTGATATTCATTTTAATTGATTTAAAGTTAATACCTCTAAGATAGAAAGAATGGATGTTTTTACAAAATGTTACAAACTTTCCCCAAACAACTCCCCCCTAAAACCACTACATAATAATCTTGTGTTAAGGCAATGATATCAATGGATTAGAAGAGATTTGGATTGTATCCTTTGGTGTAAAAGCTTAAGGACTTACTTTAACAATTTTTGAACCATTCCATTCCCATTCAAAGGAATAATTAAATTCAAGATTTACTCTTAACCTAATCATGCTTAAATGTCCATCATCATCAAAATCTCTCTGATTGACTTGGGAAGAAATTTAACTTATTCAACTTTGGTAAACGAAACAATATGACCGTCTTTATCATAGTGTTCATAGCCATCTCTTACTTTTTTAGAGTAACCTGTCCTAATGCCATCTTTAAAATATGTAATATTCCCCTTTTTATCATATTTTTTAGTACTTACAGGTATACCATCTACATAGGTGGTAGATACACCATCATTATCTTGATTGGTGTTATGATGCTTAATGAAGTTAAATATAGGTGTTATCACTTTCCNATACAGAATTGACTAAAGATTGTTCCAAGAANATCTTGATCTGTATCGATTACACCGGTAATTGTCCCTATATGCTCAATAGCTTCTTTAAGGTCAATACTTAACAAATCACCTGNTAANTCGCTCTGAATTCCTTTTTTAATATTTTCAATAGCNTTTAAAGCTTTGCCCAGTGCATGATAGTGACGCGTGTTGTTTACGATTAATCCGTTATTATTACCNAAGGATTGAACNGTTTGAACTAACTCTTTCTTAAGCGGTTTTAATGTATCAATTTCTTTTGTAGAGATTCCCAAACTTACATTCTCAATTTTTGAACTGAGCTGTTGTTGTANTTTNCTATTAAAGTTTTTATCATATNCATTGCGGTCCAAATCAACTTTATTTTGAATCAAAAGCACCTTGAGTTTTTCATGGTAAAGTGATTCGATTTCATCAACCAAGATCGAATCACTTGTAGTTTTATCATAAAGATAGAGTAGTATTCTAGCTTGAGTCACTTTTTCCTTTGCTTTCGCGACCCCAATTGATTCTATGGCATCTTNGGTTTGTCTTAANCCAGCAGTATCAATGAATCGAAATTGAANACCTTCAATGATCAGCGTATCTTCAATGGAATCTCGAGTTGTTCCAGCNATAGGGGANACAATGGCTTTTTCCTCGTTAAAAAGGGCATTGATCAATGAGGATTTACCCACATTGGGTTTGCCTGCAATGGCAACTGGAACNCCTTTTTTAATAACGTTTCCATAGGCGAAAGAGTCTTTNAGGGCTCTTATTTCTNTTTCAAGCTCNTTCAATAGAGACTCAAGTTGGGATTTATCTGCAAAATTGACTTCTTCTTCACTAAAATCCAATTCCAATTCAATAAGTGCCTTAAATTGAATGAGTTTCTGTCGTAGCTCTTCCATTCCCTTAGAAAATCCACCACGCATTTGTTGCATGGNTATCCTGTGCGCTTCAGCACTTTCAGAGGAAATCAAATCGGAGACAGCTTCGGCTTGACTCAAATCCATTTTTTTGTTCAGATAAGCCCTAAGTGTGAATTCTCCAGCCTGAGCTGGGAGGATTCCTTCTTCNAAATAAGATGAAATGATACGTTGTAAAATATAAGGCGAACCGTGGCAAGACAATTCGATTACATCTTCACCGGTNTAGGAATNAGGTCCTTTAAAAAAGGTAAGCAAGACNTCNTCGATGAGGATNTTGTCATTCTTAAATACNCCTAAATAGGCATGGTTTNCCTGGAAGTCTTCCCATTTTTTATTTCCCTTGGNGGTGAAAAAAAGTTGTGTTTTTTCAAGTGCGAGTGAACCAGACAGTCGAATGACACCTAGGGCACCACTTCCTTGCGGGGTTGATAATGCTATGATAGTTCCATCGCTGAGCATAAATTGTATTTATAAATCTTTTGTAAATGTAGCCCGCTTTTTGTGAAGTCTGTGTTCGTAGTTTTTCCAAAGCTTTTGTATGGCTGTATTTTCTTCTAACTCTGGATTCGTCTCCACGATACTGATATTTCGTATATTAAATAGCTTTTGCATTTCATTGAATATGATTGCTGTGATACCCTTGTTTTGATATTCAGGATGGATACCAATCAAATAAAACGAGGCACGATCATTCTTTCTAAGTGCGTTGACCAAATAGAAAAAATTAAAAAGATTGATTTTACCGTTAATTTTTTTAAGCGCATTGGTGAAAGAAGGCATGGTGATTGAAAAAGCTATTAATTTACCCTCACTATCAACTATGCACTTAATAAAATCGGGGTGAATGAATTTGATATAGCGTTTTTTGTAGTGTTCTATCTGGTATTTTTGGATGGGAACATACGTTTGCAGTTCATTATAGGTCTTACCCAAAAGATCAAACATTTCGTCGATATAGGGAAGGATGTCGTTTTTGCTTTGAAACTGTAACAATTTAAGCTGATAACGTTCCATGACTAATTTTGAAAAGCGCTTTACTTTTTCTGGAGACTCTTCAAAGTCATCAATTTTGATTTCATACTCAACCCATTTGGCATTGATACCGTAGCCTAAAGCTTCTAAATGTTTTTGATAGTAAGGAGCATTGTATAAAGTAATCATCGTATTTCGCTCTTTAAATCCTTCAATAAGCAATCCTGCTTTGTCCAGATTTGAAAAGCCCATGGGACCTTCAATACTTTTCAGCTGGTGTTCTTTAGCAAAATTCTCAACTTGCTGGAGTAGTAATTTTGAAACCTCTAGGTCATCAATTGTATCATACCAGCCAAAACGAACTTTCTTTTTCCCAACTTCACTTACTTCAATCCAGTTGACCATAGCACCTATTCTACCCACAATTTCTTTACCTCGGTAAGCGAGATAGAAACAAGCATCTGCATTTTGGTACACCGGATTGACTTTNGGATTGATCGTTTCAATTTCTTCTTTGATCAAGGGNGGTACCCAATAGGGGTTGTTGTTGTATATGCTAAATGGGAAACGAATAAAAGCTTCAAAATCTTTTGAACTCTCTACAACTTTTATGGTTAATTGTTGATCCATGGTTAATTTCTTTTCGCTCTGCGATTTCGTTTTTTTTCTCCTTTGGTATTCTTTTTTAATGTTTTTTTAAGTTGACGTTCCTGTTTTTTCAACCCTTTTTCCTGTAGTTCTTCTGCAGAAGTAAAATCTTTGTGAAAGTCCAATCTGTATGAAACTCCAGCATTTAAAAAGAGTTGATGAGGGGTGTTTTTTATAGAAGAACCCAAAGTTGCTTCAATTTGAAGATCATCATTCCAAAGATAGGCAGCTCCGAGTCGGAATAAATAATCGGAATACAAATCACTTACACGCCCTTGNTGTTCGATATAAACTGACCATAAAGGATCAAGTGTATGTGTTAACGTTAGAATATAGTCTTTTAAAGGATAGGCTGATAAATAACGGTCATAAGAAAAGTTGGTAACAAANACCCAGGTTCCAAGAAAATGAGATTGAGTCGCTAAGGTNCCTCTAAAATGCATAAAGGGTTCTTCATCAGGACTAATNCCCAGATTTTGAAATAATACAGGTCTGTAAAGTGTACCNAAAACATTGCCGTAGGGGAAGGGATTGTTTTTTTCGAAATTGATATTGCTACCTAGTGTAATTGAAACTGCTGGGATTAACTCACGAAGCTTAAAACCATTGTTTGCTTTCCAACTATAAGTATTTACCTCACGTTCTTTTTTAAAAGGATCGTAAATTAGATATTTTATNCCGATAAAGTTTTGCATAAAACCTCTTTTGGGATATTGAGTTGGATTGCTNAATATTTTCGAATTTANTGTCCCGCTAATGTATTGCCCTTGATANGTTAATTCTAAAGTTTCNATTAGTAGTCCCCAACGCAANGATAGAAATCCAGCGCCGGCTCGAAAAGTAGAATTNTTGTATCCAGCATGAGTAGCATTTCTCANAGCAAATCCAGCNTCAGCCTGAATGACATTCTTACCAACGGCAAATGCACCCATAGAGGCACCCGGTCTGTTTGAATTAATNTGGTCCGTNTACTGAGCTTTTATATAAAAAGCTCCTGCTATGATGANTAGTATAGTGAACCGAAATTGCATACAGCAAATATAAGTGAGATTTATCTGAAATTTAGAGGACAAAACTATTATTGAGTGATAATTTTTCTACAATAGATGTGAATTGGTTATTTTTGATTTTAAACCACAATTTTGGGAGCACTTTTCAAATTTTTACTCATTTTTCTAGGAGGTATTTACTTACTCAGATTAATATCTCCCTTTTTATTCAAACTAATGCTGTCGAGTTTTGTTAAAAAAGCAAATACCCAGGCACAGAAAAAACAGTCACCACCCTCAAAAAAAACAAAATCTCCTTCCGATACCATAGGAGAATATATTGATTATGAAGAACTGGATTGATTCTTTTATCAGCAATAAAGCCTATATCCACGGTATTGTTGTTTTGGGTTTTGCTTTGGTGTCTTTATTGTTCTACTATCCTGTTCTTTCTGGTAAAACATTATTGCAGTCTGACATTCGTCAATATGAGGGTATGTCTAGGCAGCTCAAAGATTATAGAGCTCTAACATCGAAGGAAACCTATTGGATTGACAATGCCTATGGGGGGATGCCTACCTATCAGCTAGGCGCTCAGTATCCGGGTGATTTTTTAAGCCCTATTTACAGCTTTTTTAGAATTTTGCCGCGTCCCACACACATCCTTTTTTTATACCTATTTGGAGCGTATTTGCTCCTTGTAATTTTAAAAATACCCTGGTATACGGCCCTATTTGGTGCGTTAGCCTTTGGATTTTCAACCTATCTGCTAATCATACTTCAAGTAGGACACAATACTAAAGCTTTAGCGGTTAGTTTTTTTCCGTTTGTTATTGCGGGTCTTATTTTACTCTTTAGGCGTGAGTTTTTTTGGGGTTTGCTATTGACAAGTCTTGCTCTTGGAATGCAAATTCGAGCAAATCACTACCAGATGACCTATTATCTTCTGTTGCTTATAGGAGTTTTCGTGTTAGTTTGGGCAATACAATCATTCAAAAGCAAAGAGATTTCTTCATTTTTTCGCGCTTTAGCCTTACTGATCATTTCTGGTTTCCTCGCTTTGGGTTTTAATGCAACTCCATTATTGGCAACTGCTGAATATGCGGATTTTAGTACACGCGGAAAAAGTGAACTCAAATTAAACCCAGATGGAAGTCCTAAAGAGCAGAGTACCGGCTTGGACTACGACTATATTACAGAGTACAGTTACGGCATTTTTGAAAGTTTAAATCTCATTGTTCCCCGAATTCAAGGAGGGGGTTCAAGTGAAGATTTGGGAGAACAACACGGAGTATACGATTTTTTAATCAACAACGGGGTTCGACCTGCTCAAGCACGGCAATTTTCAGAAAACATACCAACCTATTGGGGTTCTCAGCCCATACTCGAAGCTCCGGCATATATTGGAGTTTCTGTCTTCTTTTTTGCTTTATTAGCGCTTTTCTATATTCGTTCTCCTCTACGAAATGCTTTATTGGTTGGAGTATTATTTTCCTTAGTGCTCTCTTGGGGGAAAAATTTTTCCATTTTAACTGATTTCTTTATTGATTACATCCCTTTTTACAACAAATTTAGGGCAGTTTCTTCTATACAAGTGGTCTTAGAGCTGTGCTTCCCCATATTAGCAGCCCTTGGACTTCAATGGGCCTTGACCAGACAAAATAAATTTGACTTTCCAAGATTTGCAAAACGAGTAGGAATTCCCATCCTATTTCTTATCGGATTATTGCTCTTTAAAGGTAGTCTTTCTTTCAGTGGACTGAACGATAGCTACTTTACTGAAATCTATGGGGCAGAATTAGTAAATGTAATCAAAGAGGCAAGAGTGTCCATCTTCCAAGAAGATCTGATTAGGGCAATTCTGATCCTGTTATTCTTAAGTGCATTAGTTGCTTACTACCAATTTAAAAATGCAAATAAAAACNTGATTTTAGTNATGTGCATTGGGGTTCTNCTATTTGATCTTCTTGGTGTTTCTTCACGTTACATCAGTAGAGATAATTTTGTANCNCCTTCAAGAGCGGCAGTTCCCTTTCAAATAACTGGAGCAGATCGGGCCATCCAGCAGGACAGCAGCAGGTATCGTGTTTTTGAGCCTCAATTGGGTCTAACAGGTGCAAGAACAGCTTATTTTCACAACAGTCTTGGAGGCTATCACGGAGCGAAACCAAGACGATTTGAAGAGCTGATCAATTATTACAATACTCATCAGATACCGGCTGTGTTGGATTTTTTAAATGTAAAATACGTCTTGGTCAACGATACTGAAGAAAATTNACTTCAGCCATTGAATAACCCCAATGCGNTAGGTGCTGCATGGGCTGTCGAAAAAATTAAAGTTGTCCCAACAGCTGATGCCTTGTTAGAATCCATGAAAACAACGGATTTTTCATCTCAAGCATTGGTTCTTGAAAACAGCTTTCCTGACGATATTCCACTAAAATACCAACAAGATTCCTTGACCACAGTAAATTTAATTGAAGAGGCCCCTGACCATCTAATTTATCAGGTACAAGCTGATTCAGACCAATTTATCGTTTTTTCTGAAATGTACTATCCCCAGGGCTGGAGAGCGACAGTAAATGGATTGCAAACTCCTATTATAAACGTAAATTACGTTCTCAGAGGTCTAAAGGTACCGGCTGGNAATTCAACTNTTGAATTTCGTTTTGAACNAGAGGTTGTGGTANTGGGAACAGCCATAAGGTGGGGGAGTTTGATATTGTTCGTATTACTTTTGGGTGCTTTTTATTTTGTTCAATCNCGTTCTCAAAATCAACTTGCCTAAGGATATGGGGATTATAGCCAAACAGTCAATCTATAATGTTGTCAGCATCGGTTTTGCGTTTTTGATTGGAGCGGTAAATATGGTCTTTTTATATCCGACTTATCCGGGTAAAGAATTTCAAGGNCTGNTCGTTGCATTGTTGGCAAATTCCAATTTAATACAGCCTTTTATTTCCTTTGGTGTTCAGCACACGTTGATTAAATATTTTAGTGACTGTAAAACTAAAGAGGAGCGAGATCGTTTACTTTGGTTNGTATTGNTTTTTCCTCTTATAATTTGTGCACTTATACTTCCTCTTTACTCCCAATATAATAGTAGTATACTTAATTTTATATCANGAGATGAATCGGTNGGAAGCNNCTTTCCTTTTCTGATTCTCTCTATTGCAATTGCAACTGCGTATTTTGAAATATTTTTTAGTTGGTTACGTGTGCATCTGCAATCTGTTTTTGGAAATTTTCTCAAAGAAGTCTATCCTAGNNTNCTGACATTTAGCTTGTTGATGNCTTATATTTTTGAATGGATTGACCTCAATAACTTTATTAATTATCTGATTTTTGGTTANTACCTGCGTTTGTTTTGTATCGCTGCATATAGTTTTTATGTTTACCTGCCTAAANTTCAGTTCCGTTTGCCATCAAATTTAGTATCAATGCTTCGTTATAGTGCATTGATTTTTCTTTCGGGTGCTGCAGCTAGTTTTATTTTGGATATAGACAAGTCCATGATTTTCGCCATTACCACAGACGAAAATGTTGCCTTTTATGCTGTTGCCCTGTATATNGCTNCAGTCGTNGAAGCCCCAGGCAGGGCNATGTTTCAAATTACCAGCCCTTTGGTTGCANCGGCATTAAATAGTAATGATTTAAACCGTTTGGAAACCTTACTAAAAAAGAGCAGTACGAATTTGATGGTTGTCAGTGGCTTGGCTTTTTTAATNATCAACTTAAACCTATTAGATTTNTACGAGATCATTNACCAAGACGGTTATGCTTCTGCATTTAGTGTNGTTATTATTGTTTCTTTAGGAAAATTTTTCAGCATGTCTATGGGCTGTCTAAACAACATNATTAGCAATTCAAAATATTANGNTTATGTNTTTTGGTTTTCTGTGAGTTCAGCGGTACTGGCTGTAGTTTTAAACTATTACTTTATCAATNCTTACGGTATTATTGGTGCTGCTCTAGCTACACTAATGGTCATCGTATTCATCAATATTTGTAAAATTCTATTGATTTATGNAGTCTATAAAATTCATCCCTACAATAGTAAGTCCTTAAGTATAGTGGTGAGTATATTTTTGATCTACGGGGTCATTTATTCTATCCCAACAATGGTCCATCCTTTCTTNTCAATCGCGATCAGAAGTTTACTGATAGTTGCTCTTTTTATGATTCCACTTTTTCTCTTTCGATGGTCTTCNGATATCGAGGCTGTGATTAAGCGATTAAAAAAATTATTNTANAGATTNAAAATGGATTTANGCGAGTTTTTTNGACAGGTATTTGCCAGTATGTGAATTTTCTAAACTCGCAATATATTCTGGGGTTCCTTGGCCNACTAGATAGCCCCCTTGNTCTCCCGCTTCAGGACCCAAATCAATAAGATGATCTGCNCATTTGATGAGNTCGAGATTGTGTTCTACTACAACGATAGAATGTCCGCGTTNAATCAGCGCATTAAATGATGCAATTAATTTTTGTATGTCGTGAAAATGGAGTCCAGTAGTGGGTTCATCAAAAATAAAAAGTANTTTTTCTTTGGNAGTGCCCTGACTGATAAATGAGGCGAGTTTGATTCGCTGAGCTTCACCACCTGAAAGCGTTGCNGAGGATTGTCCTAAGGTGACATAGCCCAATCCTACATCTTGAAGCGGTTGTAGCTTTTGAATGATTTTTNTGACTTGATGCTTTTCAAAAAAGGCAATGGCAGANTCTACAGTCATGTCTAACAACTGATCNATAGAGACGTNATTAAATTTTACTTCTTGAATCTCTTTTTTAAAACGTTTGCCCTTACAGTGCTCGCATTCTAAAATNACATCGGCCATGAATTGCATTTCGATNGTGATCGATCCCTCTCCTTTGCAGTGTTCACAGCGGCCTCCATCGACATTAAAGGAGAAATGTTTTGGCAAATAACCTCTNTGCTTTGACAATTTNTTAGAAGCAAAAAGAGCTCTAATTTCGTCATAGGCCTTGATGTAGGTTACTGGATTAGATCGAGACGATCTGCCAATAGGGTTTTGATCTACAAATTCAACACTTTTAAGAGTATCTAAATCNCCTNCTAAGTTAGTGAATGAGCCAGGTTTGTGGCTGTAGATATCGAATGTTCGCAATAGGGCAGGATAGAGGATTTTTTTGACTAAACTCGTTTTACCACTTCCTGAGACTCCACTGACCACTGTTAAACANCCNAAAGGAATCTCAATATTGATGTTTTTTAAGTTGTGTTCTCGCGCCCCCTTGAGCTT
The DNA here is from genome assembly GCA_002167945.1 of Flavobacteriaceae bacterium TMED48. GTDB lineage: Bacteria > Bacteroidota > Bacteroidia > Flavobacteriales > Flavobacteriaceae > MS024-2A. Next base: position 10,059 of record NHDB01000045.1, read on the forward strand.
TAATTTTTTACTGCTTTTCCTTCTTTTCTTTGGCAGCTCGATTTGCAGATTACCGTTGAGGTAATCAGAGGTAAGGCCTTTGCTTTTTAAAATCTTTTTAAACGGTCCTTGGGCAATAATTTCACCACCGAAGGTCCCTGCTTCAGGTCCTATATCTACGATATGATCTGCCGCCTCCATGATGTCTTCGTCGTGTTCAACCACGATTACAGTATTGCCTAAGTTCCTTAAGTTCTTTATGACTTCTATTAACTTTTGGTTGTCCCTGGAATGCAAACCTATTGAGGGTTCATCCAGTATGTACATCGAGCCCACGAGGCTACTGCCTAAAGAAGTAGCAAGTTGAATCCGTTGAGACTCACCGCCAGACAAACTGTTGGAACGACGGTTGAGTGTCAGGTATCCCAAACCAACTTCTTGTACAAAAGTAAGTCTGCTGTTGATCTCTTTTAAAAGCCTGCTTGCAATTTCAGTATCGTGTTGGTCCAATTTGAGTTGATTAAAAAACACTGCCAGTTCATCAATTGAGATTTGGAGTAATTCGGGTAGACTTTTACCGGCTATTTTGACATATTCAGCGGCTTCTTTAAGCCTGGATCCTTTGCAAAGATTACACGAAGTTTTGCCTCTGTAACGCGAGAGTAATACTCGATTTTGAATCTTATAATTTTTGGCCTCTATTTTTTTAAAGAATCCATGAATCCCAGTGAAATAGGAGTTGCCATTCCATACCAAGTCTCTTTGCTCCTTGGATAGTTCGAAATAGGGTTTGTGTATCGGAAAATCAAAGCGGTAAGCTTGATCGATAAGTTTGGTGTAAAACTTCCGCATTCCTGTGCCTCTCCAAGGTACAATTGCGTGATCGTAAATTGAGAGGCTGGTGTCAGGTACGACCAACTCTGGATCTATACCGATGACATCCCCAAAGCCTTCACAGCTTGGACAGGCACCTAACGGGTTGTTAAAGCTGAAAAGGTGCACATTGGGTTGGATAAAATCCATACCGTCCAACTCAAATTTATTTGAAAATTCAATTCGTTTTTCATCCTTTAGATTCAATAGAGAACAATAGCCCTTACCTTCGTAAAACGCCATTTCTACTGCATCTGCAATCCTGTTGTAAAAGTCTTCTTCATGGCGCACTACTAGACGGTCGATAACCAAATCAAACCCGTCTTTCGGTGCTTCACTCAAACGATCTAAAGAAAGAGTTTTGCCCTGATTGTAAATACGGGCAAATCCTTGCTGTATGAATATTTTTATTTTTTCTTCTATGCTGCGATCGCCCTCTTTTTGGACAGGAGCGAGCAGCAAGAGCTTGTCCCCGGTCTCCAACCTTTTAATTTGATTTACCACATCGGTAACAGTATCTTTTTTTACCTCTCTATTTGAAACAGGAGAGTAGGTCTTTCCAATTCGTGCGTAGAGGAGTTTGATGTAATCGTAAATCTCTGTTTTAGTACCTACAGTCGATCTAGGATTTGAGGTATTTACTTTTTGTTCAACCGCTATAGCCGGTGCTAAACCTTTGATAAAATCTACTTTGGGCTTGCTCAACCTCCCCATAAACTGACGTGCATAAGACGAAAGACTTTCTACATACCTTCTTTGTCCTTCTGCGTAGAGGGTATCAAAAGCTAAAGAAGATTTCCCTGAGCCAGACAAACCGGTCATAACCGTTAATTTATTCCGGGGGATCACTAAATCCACATGCTTTAAGTTGTGCAGGTGGGCTCCCTTGATGATGATGTTTTGCTTCGGATCGACATCCAAAATGTTTTTCATAGCATTTTTAAAAGGGGAACAATTTACAATTTTTAAGTTTTAAATCCCCTGAGATTCAGAATGAATCTAGCGATAAATAACAATTACTTGAAGTCTTGATTTTACACTAAAAAAATGCCACAAAATGATATATAAATTAAAAAATGTATATTTGTGCAGCAAAACTTATGCATATACAATAAAATTACTCAAAGAAATTTCGGTTTTTTTAATGGCTATTGGCCTCAGTAATTTTATTTATGAAAACAAACGCTACTACCCTTTCAGATTCTGCTTTAGTTGATCAGTACCGCAATGGTTCTGAGCTAGCATTGGAAAACCTCGTCAACCGACACCAAGCTCGAGTCTTTAATTTTATCAATTCTAAAGTTCAAGATCGCGATACTGCGGAGGACATATTTCAAGACACTTTTATAAAAGTTATTAAAACAATTAAAAGTGGTAAGTACAATGAAGAAGGTAAGTTTCTTCCTTGGATTATGCGTATCGCTCACAATTTGGTCATCGATTTTTTTAGAAAGAACAACCGTATGCCTAAAGTGAGAAATACAGAAGAGTTTGATATTTTTCAATTCATCTCTGATAATTCTCCAAATGCTGAACACAGTATGGTACAAGATCAGGTAGTTAAAGATTTACAAAAACTGGTTCAAGAGCTTCCAGAAGATCAAAAGGAGGTTTTGATTATGCGTTTATATCGCGATATGAGCTTTAAAGAAATTGCTGAAAATACTAATGTCAGTATCAACACTGCCCTTGGAAGAATGCGTTATGCCATTATCAATCTTAGAAAGTTGATAGAACAAAATCAGATTATTTTAAATAGTTAGGCAATTTTTTATCTTTTTTACCGTTAAAAGAGAAAACAAGCATTTAATGGTAAAAAATTACTCTTCAAATACATCATTGGGACCAAAAACTGACCAACCACGAAAAATCGTTGTGGATCGTATTTTAGCCTTTTCAAAAGCATATTCCAGAGCGCAAGAAAAGTCTTCAGCTTTAGATTTATTAAAAAACTAGATTATTTGTTGTAAGCTTTTAAAACAGACTTACGACCAATAGTTTTAGTAATAATGTCTTTTTCTAAATCCCAGCCTCTTGCTGGGCTGTATTCACGACCATACCATATAATTTGTAGGTGAAGATCATTCCATTTTTCTTTTGGGAATAATCTTTTGGCATCGCGTTCCGTTTGCACCACATTTTTTCCGTTTGAAAACCCCCAGCGATACATCAGTCGTTGGATATGAGTGTCTACAGGAAAGGCAGGAACTCCAAAAGCTTGTGCCATGACAACACTTGCTGTTTTATGACCGACGGCAGGTAAGGCCTCTAGAGCGTCGAAATCTTGAGGGACTAAGCCCTGGTGCTTTTCAAGTAGTATTTTCGATAAGCCGTGTATTCCTTTAGATTTCATTGGTGACAATCCAACAGGGCGTATTATATCTCGAATTTCCTCCACCGTTAGTTTCACCATTTCAACAGGGGTAGAGGCCCTGGCAAAAAGTAAAGGGGTAATTTGGTTCACCCTCACATCTGTACTTTGAGCTGAGAGCAGTACTGCTATGAGCAGTGTATACGGGTCTTTATGATCTAAAGGAATTGGAATCTCTGGATATAATTTCTCCAAAGTTTCTATGGCAAAAGCGACTTTTTCTTTTTTTGTCATCGAGATTTTTTATCTTCGAAAATACAAAACGCTATGAATTATGAATACATTAAANGNAGGAGATANAGTNCCTCCNTTTACCGTAAACGATCACCTAGGCAACCCACANTNCTTAGACAAATACAANGGTTCTAAAGTGGTTGTTTTTTTCTATCCTAANGCNAATACNCCNGGNTGTACNGCNGANGCTTGNGATTTAAGAGACCATTATNCNGAATTGACCAAGGCTGGATACATACTTCTAGGAGTCAGTGCTGATACTGAAAAGGCACAAAAGAATTTTGTTGATAAATTTGATTTCCCTTTTCCACTGCTTGCTGATACTGAAAAAGAAGTCATCAATTCTTTTGGTGTCTGGGGATTAAAAAAATTTATGGGTAAAGAATACAACGGGATCCACCGTAAAACCTTTGTCATAGATGAAGAGGGAATTATAGAACGTGTAATTGATAAAGTCAAGACCAAGGAACACGCTGCACAGATTTTGGAGTAGGATCCATTGGTTTATTCATGTAGCCTTATGGTTGATACTTATCTACTTAAAACGGAGTACACTAAATCGAGTATCCGTCAATATTCAGCTTTCTAGCTGAGCTCATAAGATTGGTTTTTAAGTATTTTCAACACACCCAAAACCATTAATTGTACTTAAAAAAGAATTAAGAAAAAGTTTAGGGCTGTTCGATAAAAGTACTAAAAACCCTATAAAATAAAAAGGGAGACTAAGACTGGAATCCAAACATTTGATTCTTCTTGATCATTTCGGCGATACCAATAGGAAGGTCATCTTCCCAACCTTTTTCATTCTTTCTAATTCTCTGAAGAATTTCTCGAGAAAATATATTGAGATAGTTTTCTTCATAATCAAAAATATCTACGATTTTCCCATTGTATTTAAAGAATTTATAGAAGTCCTTCATACGTGGATGGAGTTTCAGATTGTTGCTATCAATGATGTTGCCAGTTTCCGAATTCCGCATGGGGTAGAGATATACTTTTAGGTTGTTGTAAAACATTTTTCCAAATGCTTCAAGTATCCCCCCGCTCAAGTCTTGATAATATTGTTCATCAAAAATCTCTACAAAATTACTGACTCCCATAGATAGACCAACCTGTTTTTTGGTGTAGTGAGAAAAATAATCAACTAATCTGTAATATTCCTTAAAGTTTGAAATCATGACAGTATGGCCAAGTGAACAGAGAAGTTTCGCACGGTCCATAAAGTCTTTTTCATCAATCTCTCCTTGAGCTCTGAGATTGGAAAGGGTGATTTCAAAAATGACCACTGTTTTATTTTCATCTACATTTTCTTCCTTTGTAAAAACCTCATAAGATTTTTCAAGCATATCGATATTGACTCTAGTAACTGGTCTAAAGCTACCTCTTAGTGCAAGTATGTTTTTTTTGTAAAGTACGCGTGCTGGAAGTACATTATTACCATGAGAATCAAACATCACAGCTTCAGTCATTCCATTTCGAATCAACTGCAGACTCATAAGACGATTGTCAACTTTCTTAAACTGTGGCCCCGAAAAATTAATGGTATCTATTTCTATGGCATCACTATCGATACCGTCGTAAAGATAACGTAAGAGTTTTTTGGGATTGTGATGCTTATAAAAGGCACCATAGACAAGATTGACCCCCATAAAGCCCAAAGCTTCTTGCTGCAGACGTGCCTCAGTTTGGTGAAATCTAACGTGGAGTACTATTTGATTGTAGGACCCTTCAGGTTCTGTTTGAAAACGAATACCCATCCAACCATGGCCTTTAAACTTTTTTGCAAAGTCAATGGTAGCCACTGTATTGGCAAGGGTAAAAAACATTTTATTGGGTTGATCTTCTTTAGGAATTCGTTTTTTTAAAAGGCGCATTTCATGAGTCATCATTTTGTCTAAACGGGTTTCCGTAACATAGCGTCCGTCGGCTTCCTCACCGTAAATGGTATCGCTAAAATTTTTATCGTAAGCACTAATCGTTTTGGCGATGGTACCAGAGGAACCACCCACTTTAAAAAAATGACGGGCAACTTCTTGTCCAGCCCCTATTTCAGCAAAAGTTCCGTAGATGTAAGGGTTGAGATTGATTCGAAGCGCCTTGGCTTCAATGGAAGGTTTGTTATCGAAACCGTGATCTCCTTTAATTGTGACGCTCATTCTTTATTTTGTTATCCCAAAAGTACAAAGTTCCATGGTATGTAAAAAGCAAAACGGTACCTTTGTTCAAAGATGTTAACAATACAATTTTTAGGCACTGGAACTTCTCAAGGCATACCGATTATAGGTAGCAAACATCCGGTCTGTTTGAGTGAAAATCCAAAAGATAAAAGACTCCGAGTCTCAGTTTTGATTCAATGGAAAGATACCAGTTTGGTAATCGACTGTGGACCTGATTTTCGACAACAAATGCTGCGAACCGAATGCAATCATATAGACGGTATTTTATTTACCCACGAACACGCTGATCACACTGCAGGTTTAGATGATATCCGTCCTTTTTTTTTTCGTCAAGGAGATATCCCAGTTTACGGTAGTAAGCGGGTTATGGAGAACTTAACGACTCGTTTTGGGTATATTTTTTCCTCTGTAAACAAATACCCAGGAGCCCCCTCAGTAGCTCAACATATCATTAATTCTCAAACTCCCTTTGGGTTTAAAAATAAAACCATAATACCGGTNGAAGTTTATCACAATACCCTTAGCGTTANNGGCTTTAGAATCGANAACTTTTGTTANTTAACAGATGTCAAAACCATAGCCGAGNAGNAGCAGCAGAAANTAATGAACCTTGATGTTTTGGTTTTAAGTGCACTTCGAATTGAACCTCACCCCAATCACCTTAATCTTGAAGAAGCATTGGTAATGATTAAAAAAATTAAGCCCAAAAAAGCTTATCTAACTCATATCAGTCATTTGATGGGCTTTCATGATGAAGTGAGTAAAACGCTTCCCAATAATGTTTTCCTAGCCTATGATACTTTAACTGTAACATCCAATTGAGCACTATGAAATTCAAAATTGTTTTTTACCTCTTTTTATTTGTCTGTATCATCTTATTTTTTCAGTTGATCAACACCAATAAAATTTTAAATCACCAAGATCGTTTGATTCAAAATCAGAACAGTTTACAACTTCNGTTAAAAGATTCACTGTCTAATTTAAAAGCCAGTTTAGAGGTGAAAAAGTATTTTAGCATANAAAGAGATCAGGCGGTCAAAGCTAAAATTGATGCTATTAAGGCAGANTTGATGGCATACAATACCCAAGGAGGTTTAGGGGAATTGATTAAAAATCTCCCTGAAGAACGCTTTTTGATTGATAATATTCAAGTGGTGAATNCCGAATGGATTTTAATAGGATTTCGCTCTANTCAACATTGGGGNCAAGCCTTTTTGACNTACAAAAAAGGGAATGACGGTTATAACTTTAAGACTATAGAATCNGNACTAAATCCGCTATAAATTTGTTTTGTCCAGCCAAGCAAGCATTAGCGTAAAATTTTCCTGAGAGACATTATGACCGTCTTCAAACTCGTGNTAAGTAATTGCCTCGTGCGCATTACTCAGGGGGAGTATAGTGGTTCTTGGAAGACTAATAGGNATGACTTGATCNTTGATGCCATGACTAGAATAAGCAATAAAATTAGGNNGGGAGCTGCTGTCGACACTTTCGTGAACCATACCGCTTAAAGCTATAATTCTCCTGATTCTGTCCGAGTGATGGTAGGCAATTGCCCAACTCAATATAGCCCCTTGACTGAATCCCAACAAACTGATGTCATCAGCATCCAGCTTATGAATTTTAATGAGTTCATCTACAGTATCAACGATCAATTGTACCGCATTCCAGGCGGCTTCAACTTCTGAGGTTGGTGCTCCAGAGGGATCCATTTGAAGAGGGTACCAGGCATAACTGTTAGGACCCATTTCTAACGGAGCCTGTATAGCGATTACAGTATGGTCTTTGGGTAAATACGGTGCAAAGCTGAATAAATCGTCTGCATGGCTGCCATATCCGTGAATCAAGATAATGGCTGGTGAAGTTTCTTTATTAGAGACACTTGCGTTTTGAATACGATATTCAAGCATTTAAAATGGATTAATTGTTGAGTTGAAGTGCATTGCTTCTTAAACTGCCATATACTTTTCCTTTAATCGTACTACCGAGAAAAAGACAGTTTTTAGAGGTTGAGTGCAAATCAGATTTTTCGAGTGTACTACTTCCTTTAGGTGAAAACAAAGTGAAATCTGCTGTTTCACCGAGTGTAAACCCGCTGTCTTTTATTTTAAAAGCTTTTTTACCTCTTGTCAAAAACAAAATGACCTTATCTAGAGGGAAGTAGTTGAGTAAAATACCAAATGATGCTTCTAGTCCGATACTGCCTTCTTTCGCACGAACAAACTCCAAATCTTTGAGTTCGGGATTTAGAGGTTGGTGTAGGCTAGTAACCGTATCGATGGTCCCATCTAAAAGCCCCTCTCTAAGTGCTCGCTGATCTTTGCTACTTCTTAAAGGGGGGGTAATCTTAAAATTTGCATCAAAATCAACGAGATCTTCCTCAGTGGCGTGTAAATGTGCAACAGCCACTCCACAGCTTATTTGAAGTCCTTTTTTCTTTGCGTTTCTGATCAATTCTACACTCTCAGCAGTCGAAATATAGGGTATATGCATCCGCCCTTGAGTGTATTCTAAAAGCTGAATATCACGAGCTAGTGTACTTGTTTCTGCGATATGCGGTATGGCTTTAAGTCCGAGATTTGTACTCACCTCTCCCTCGTGCATCTGACCGCCGTTACTCAAATTAGAGTCAAGCGGATAGGCTTGAATTAAGCCGTCAAAACTTTGAACATAATCCAGCGCTATCCGCAACAAATTCGGGTTTTTAAGCGTGATGTTAAAATCTCCAAAGGCAATTGCACCTGCTTTGTACATTTCAAAAAGAGGAGCTAGATTTTCTCCCTTTGAAGCCTCTGAAAGGGAAGCGCTGATATGCAGTAGAGTAGTTAAGCCTTGTGACTGTTGGAGTAGATGACTGACGTCTGTTAACGAATCCAAAGCTGGATGGGTATCTGGATTGAGTACGATGTGGGTAAACCCACTTTTTGCAGCGGTAAGCAAACCGTTTGCTAGAGTTTCGCGTTCCTCATAACCAGGCTCTCCAAATGAAACACAAGGATCAAACCAACCGGATGAAAGATGAAGGTCTTTTTTGTCGATTACAGTTGCCTTTTCGACCTTGATCTGATCTTCTATTTGGGTAAGTAACCCATCGACAACCAACACATCCTTTTTTTGATTGTGAAAAGGACTCTTTTCATTAATTAAGGTTGCGTTTTTAAAAAGTATCTTCATTTAAATCAGATCCNTACAAAAGTATAAACAATTTTGAAAACATCAGACGCTTGTTAGCTCAAATTGAAATTGATCCTTAGTGGACTTTTGCGCCAATCTGTTTATACCCTCATCACTCACTTGTAGTACTCGNGGATAGCCACCCGTAGTTTGAGCATCTCGCATTAATATTACCAAAGTGCCGTCAGGAGTGCACTGAATAGNACCNGGAAGCACGGGTGCNGTCCAAATAGAGGGTAGCTCATGNACTAGTTTTTCCACTAAAACATAGGCCATTCTTGAGTTTTTATNGCTAATAGTAAATACTTGCTTTGCCAGTTGATCTTGTGCTTTTTTAGGAAGTAGATGAAATTCAGGNCCCTTATAAACTGGTANNGTATCGTTTTGATTAGGCTCTGTTAAAGTAAGACGTGCTCCCTTTTGGAGGTTTAGATCGACTTGGCCAATGGGAATTAATTTGGTTTTACTGATCGTTGCTTCTGGCGTAATTCCCTGATACTGACTCCTACTGTTGAGTATTTTAGGGTTTTTAAATCCCTCAGCAACTGCCAAATAGGTTCGTTTTCCTTGGTGGGCATTACCAAACTGCAAGAGATCATTTTCTTTGATTTTAATTGCCGTAAAATTATTGATGGGTTTTTCGTTGAGTTTTGCATTCATATCCGCCCCAGCAAGAGCAATAGTGGTTGATTGGTGAAAGCGTAGTTTGGGTCCCTTAAAGCACATTTCAAGTACCGCGCTTTGTTTATGATTATTCAGGAGACTATTTGCCAATTGCATTGCAGTTTGATCCATTGCACCACCAATCGGGACACCCGTGTTTTGGATACCAAAACGACCTAAATCTTGGATACTGCTGTGAATACCAGTCAGGAGAACCTCAATCATAAGGGTTTNATTTTAAGNGTTCCGTGNTCTCTTTGCTTTTCGAGCTTCAAAAAATCTGATTTTGAGATGGATAGAAATTGAATTGAATCTCCAGCCTTTGCAAAACANGGATTTTTCTTTTTAGGTTCAAATAGGGGGCATGGAGTTTTCCCAATAAGATGCCATCCNCCGGGGCTTTCTAAAGGATAAATCCCGGTNTGCTTTCCGCCTATACCGACACTNCCTCGGTCTACTCGAGNAACTGGTNTTGACTTTCTTNTGCACTCCAGTACTTTTGGCAACCCACTTAAATATAAAAAGCCAGGNAGNAATCCTATAAAATTGACTTGATAGTTCGCTGAGGTGTGCTCTCTTACCAATGTTGCTGTACTGATATTGAGTTGGTTTGCCAGTGATTTTANGTCNGGAGCCATACTCTCTTCGTAGCANACNGGTATTTGCCATGTTTTCTGTTTTGTAAAGGAAAAAGNGGNAAGGGAATCAAAAAGTAAATACAAACGGTTTGGGTAGTCTTCTAAATAATGAATATCACAGTTGTGGTAAAGCATAAGGGACCTGNAGCCTTGAGTGATTTGAGAGACNTCGTTAAACTCTTTTAAAATGGCTTNTTGAAAACCAATAAGCTGTTTTAGAAGGNTTGGGTTAGGTTCCGTATCCCATTCGAGGACAGCCACCTTTGGATGGGTGATAAAAAAACGAAAAGGAAGTGCTTTTTCCATTTTTATGAATCACTTATTTCTAAATTGNTCANTGCACTTTTTAATAAACTTGCTGCATTTGGATGATCCCCGTGTACACAGAGTGTTTTCGCATCTAGAGGAATCCAATTGCCATTAATTGAGTACACCCCCTTGTTTTGTATCAGATTTTTAATCCTTTGGGATATTAATTTTGAATCGTTGAGAACCGAATAAGCCTCTGACCGAGCGAGTAATTGTCCGTTGTCTTGATAGGCACGGTCAATAAACGCTTCATTCCAATACTTTATACCTTTTTTATTAGCGAGTTTTGCTAAGTGTCCTTTGGATGAGGTAAAAATGATCACCTCTGAAGTAACAGACGCAACAACTTCTAAAAATATACGTGCAACTTCTTCTTTATGTATGCAGTCGTGATACAAAGCTCCATGGGGTTTGATATGATGTAGTTGTTCCAATGGCAATTGTTCAAGCAAAAGCGAAAGCTGTTGCTCCGTACTTCGGTAAAGCTCTTTTTGATCTATTTTTAACGAATGCCTCCCAAAATTAGTTGGGTCTGGATACGAGGGATGAGCACCGATTAGTACTTGATGTTTTTTTGCAAGTTCAATAGTCTTTTGAATTTCAAGTTGATTCCCTGCGTGTCCACCACAGGCAATATTACAGGCCTGAATAAGAGGCATAAGGCCAGTGTCGTCACCCATTCCTTCTCCTACATCTGCATTGATGTTAAACTTAATATCCATTAAAAAAATTGAAATACTGAACCCAGTGTTCTCACACTTAAAAATAGAGAAATAATTACAATCAAAAACCCAAATAGATTTTGATACCAATTGTTTTTTGATTTACCCAACCAAGAAGCTTTATTCATTATCCATAAAAGAATAGCTGCAATTATGGGGAGCAGTATGCCATTGGCGATTTGAGCAAATTGGATGATCAGTATAAACTTTAGACCGGTAGAAGCAAGTAACATTCCGAAAAGTATGACAATTGCCCAACTGCGTCGAAAAGAGCGGGAAGTTAAATCCGTACTCCAGCCAAAACACCCGCAAACCACATAAGCTGCTGCCAAAGGAGCAGTGATGGAACTTGTAATTCCCGCTGCAAATAAGCCGATTGAAAGTAAATATTTAGCTCCATCACCAAAAATGGGAGCCAAGCCTAAAGCAAGATCTGAAGCGTTATTTATTGTTGTCGCCTCCACACCCGCAGCTGTTATGATAATGCTCATGGATATAAATCCCCCAAGAGTTAACGCAATCAACATATCTTTTATAGCAAACGGAAGATCTGCTTTTGATATCCATTTTTCGCGTACTAGTTCAGTGTGTAGAAACAAATTATAGGGTACTATGGTGGTACCTACCAATCCTATGATACTCAATAAGCTAGATTTAGGAGTTGAAAACCGGAAAAGTCCCGAAAAAATTTGAGCTAGCGAGGGCCTAGTAGCAATAGCAGTGACCAAGAAAGACAAGCTCATAATGACTACCAAAAATATAAGGCTACGTTCAAGAAGTTTGTATTTCCCTATCCAAAGTAATGTTGCAGCGATCAGACCGATGAGGATAGGGTAGAGTTTGAGATTGATGACTGAGCTTTGAAAACTAAAGCTGCCGATTAAAGTTTCTAAACCTAAAGCAGCACCACTAATATTTCCTGCTTCGTATGCTGTATTGCCAATCATTATAGCCCCAAAAATGAGAATTAATACAAAATTACGTGCCCAAGGGATCTCAATTTCTTCCTTAAGCACTTCAATGATACTTTTTCTGCCTATGATTCCAATTCGAACTGCCATACCTTGAAGAANAATTGCTGCACCAATCGATAAAATGATAGCCCAAAGCAGTTGGAAGCCAAATGCNACCCCTNCTAAAGTACAGAGTGTGACCGTTCCAGGACCGATAAAGGCTGCTGCCACTAAGGGACCCGGGCCAATATTTTTTAAAAAACGTCTAAACATCANGGGTTTTNTGTTAAAGGTAGCTTACTAAACAAAGCTATACAAGTCTATTGCTTTTCTATTAACCTATTTCATCCCTTCAAATACCCCCAAACCAAATAGGGCATAATCGTACTTTACGGGGTCTTTAGAGTCAAATCTCCGTAGACTTAAATCCAGTTCCTCAACTGCTTTCTGATCGTTTTGTTTGCGTTTGAGTAAACCCAAACTTCTAGCAACGTTTCCGCTGTGAACATCAAGCGGACAAGAAAGTTGAGCAGGAGANAGGCTTTTCCAAAGACCAAAATCCACTCCGTTTTTAGCATCTCTAACCATCCATCTTAAAAACATATTGATGCGNTTAGCNGCTGAACCTTTNAAGGGGTCTGCGACGTGCTTTTCAGTTCGCTTTTCATGTTTTAATTCAAAAAAAGAATTTCTGAATTCGTGTATGTTTTGATCAAGGCGTNGATTGCCTAATNCTTTTGAAAAAGAAGCTTCCAAACCCCCATGATGGGTATAAAGNTGTCGTAAGGCTTTAATAAAATAGCGAAGATCGGTGCTGTTAAAAGTACGATGTACAAAAGAATCAAAAGAGTCTAGATCCGCTGGTTTGTGTTCCATAACAAAATGGTAGGGGTCATTACCCATCAGTTCCAGCATACGCATTCCNCTTTTGATTATACTGAGTCGATTACCCCAGGCGATTGAAGATACCAAAAAACCACTGATTTCTATATCCTCTTTTTTTTGAAAGAGATGTGGTATTTGAATGGGGTCTTGTTCCAAAAATTGGGGCTGTTCGTAAGTAGTCGCCTTGTGATCTAAAAAGTCTTTAAGTTGTTCTGAATTCACACCTTTATTGCTCCGTCTATAATACTGATACTGCGGTCTGCTCTTTTGGCTAACTCTTTGTTGTGGGTTACAATTACAAAACTGCATTGCTGCTCCTCACGCAGTTCAAAAAATAAATCGTGGAGCTGATCTGCATTTTCTGAATCCAGATTTCCGCTAGGTTCATCTGCGAATATGATCTTTGGGTCATTGATCAAAGCCCTGGCTACAGCTACACGTTGCTGCTCGCCTCCTGATAGTTGCGTAGGTTTGTGACTTGCTCTATCCTTAATTCCTAATCGTTCTAATAGTGCCAACCCTTTTTTCTCTGCTTCCTGAGTGTCTGAACCAGTAATCCAGGTGGGTAAGCAGACATTCTCTATGGCTGTAAACTCGGGGAGTAGTTCGTGGAATTGGAAGATAAAACCCATATTTTGATTCCTAAACAAAGACAACTCTTTATCTCCGAGTATGGTAGTGTCAGTTCCGTTTAAAAATACATGACTATTGGGATCAGTATTAGGTCGATCTAAAGTACCTAAAATATGAAGTAAGGTTGTTTTTCCCGCTCCTGAAGGACCTACTATGGTGACAATCTCTTTTTCATTGATCTCTAAATCAATCGATTTTAACACGTCGAGTTCACCGTATTTTTTAGAAATTCGAACAGCTTTTAATAGTGGTTTCATAGAAAACATCAAATTTAATTCTTTTTATTCATCTATTAAGATTCATATTTAAGATTAAACAAAAGTTTAATAAAAGTGAATAAAAAGCTCGATTTACAATAAATTAACTCTACAAGACCGAAAAGTGCAGGCGAGTTTTCATATATTTGTTTAACAAATTAAAAAAAAAGTTGCTCAAAACTATATATTTAGCAGGAGGTTGTTTTTGGTGTACGGAAGCTGTTTTTCAGCGAATCAAAGGTGTGCAAAATGTCGTGCCTGGCTATATTGATGGTAAAATTAAAAATCCAGCATACCGAGAAGTTTGTACAGGGAGAACAGGTCATACTGAGGCAATATCGATTGCGTATGATGAGAGTCGGGTTCAATTGACTGATTTGCTCTTGATTTTTTTTAATACCCATGATCCTACCACATTAAACCGTCAAGGAAACGACGTAGGAACTCAATACCGATCCGGTATTTATTTTACCGATACAGAACAAAAAGAAATTGCTGAAATGGTAATTGAGCAACTGACTACAGAAGCAGTTTTCAAAGATGAGATTGTGACTGAGCTGAAAGAGGCTTCTCCCTTTTATGAAGCGGAGCAGGGGCATCATAATTATTTCAATCGAAACCAAGAGCAGCCCTATTGTTCCTATGTAATCCATCCTAAGATGGAAAAACTAAAACANTATTTTTCAAACCACTTAAATGAATCTTATGAATGATAATTTTGATATCGAAACCTTACCGATAACAGAGCAAATAAAAACAAATTACGAAGANATTATCCATTTGCTTGGGGAAGATAAATTACGNGAGGGCTTATTAAAGACTCCGGAGCGNGCCTCAAAGGCAATGAAGTTTTTAACAGGTGGCTANGAGCAAGATCCCAAACAAATTCTNCAAAGTGCGATGTTTGAGGAGAATTACAACGAAATGGTCATTGTCAAAGAGATTGAACTCTATTCACTATGTGAACACCACCTTTTACCATTTTTTGGAAAAGCACATGTCGCTTATGTTCCAAACGGAAGAATTGTAGGACTGAGNAAAATTCCACGTGTAATCGATGTGTTTGCAAGAAGATTACAAGTACAGGAGCGTCTTACTGAACAAGTATTAGACTGCATCAACGATACGCTTCAACCTAAAGGAGTTGCTGTAGTTATAGAGGCTTCTCATATGTGTATGATGATGCGCGGTGTNCAAAAGCAAAATTCANCCACGACGACNTCAGGNTTTAGAGGTGTNTTTAAAGATACAGATACNCGAAACGAGTTTTTGAATCTGATTCAATCAAAACTATCCTAGTCTTAAGTCTCAGGATTTTTCTTTAAAAAAACGTTTGAATCCCAAACGCTTGAGGATGTTCTTTTCAAATTCCCAAAAGAATCTGAATTGGAAGAAGATTGTGCCAAAAAAAAGCAGTAAAACTTGGTAGGCCGGAAAAACGATTAATATTCGGATGATCCAATACAGCAGTTCCCCGCCCCAGATGGATCCAAAGGCTTCCGGATGTATATTGAAGAAATCAAGTATGGGTTTAGCAACCTTAACACTCATGGAACCCGTTATACCAAAAACAATAAAGACTACAACTAACTGAAAATTAGAAGTTATATTCCATTTTTGTTTTAGGCGATTAAAATACAATAGCTTTTATTTGAGTAAAGAAGCGATTTGACTAGCGAGTTCTTCTCCAATTCGGTCTTGAGCTTCTAAAGTAGCCGCACCGATGTGTGGAGTAAGTGAGATTTTATCGTGCATAAGCAGCTTAATCTCTGGTTTAGGTTCGTTTTCAAAAGTATCGAGACCAGCGAAAGAGAGTTGACCCGAGTCTAAAGCATCAACCAGAGCAACCTCATCAAGTACACCACCACGTGCAGCATTGATAATCGCAGCACCTTTTTTCATTTTTGAAAAAGCAGCTTTATCGATGACATAGTCTTTTTGTGCGGGAACGTGTAAGCTAATAAAATCAGCCTGCTCTAAGAGACTGTCCATATCTTGAGTTTTGATTTCTTCAGTGACAGAAGCCCCAGAAAACAAAGAAACTTTAATTGCAGCTTTATCGATAAACTTGTCTGCAGCGATTACATTCATACCAATTCCAAGCCCAATTCGAGCAACCTCCTGCCCGATCCGCCCAAAACCGATAATTCCAAGAGTCTTCCCTCTAAGTTCAACCCCTTTGGCATAGGCTTTTTTAAGGCCTTTAAAGTTGGTTTCGCCCTCTAGAGGCATACTTCTATTAGCGTCGTATAAAAAGCGTACTCCTCCATATAGATGAGCAAAAACCAATTCAGCTACAGAGGCAGAGGAAGCTGCTGGTGTATTGATAACGTGCAGCCCTTTTGACTTGGCGTATTCAACGTCTATATTGTCCATACCCACACCTCCTCGTCCTATGAGTTTGAGGTTCGGACATTGATCAATAAGTTCTTTACGAGCAGTAGTAGCACTTCTTACCAATAATCCAACGATTTCATTGGAGTTGATGTAGTTGACTAGTTGTTCTTGTGCGACATTGGTTGTAATGACCTCAAAGTCATCAGCTGTTAATGCATCTATCCCGGTTTGAGATATGCCGTCGTTTGCTAATATTTTCATAGTTTTTTAGTATTACTGTGTAAGCTTAATGTTTTTTTTCTAGTATTTGCATACAATCAACTAAAGTCTCGACACTTCCAATGGACATGGCATTATACATAGAGGCACGATACCCACCTACAGAACGGTGTCCTTTAAGTCCGCTAATACCAGCTGTTTGGCATAAGCTGTCAAAGGCAGTTGTAAGTTCAGAATCTTTGAGGTTAAAAGTTGCATTCATCTCGGACCGGTCTTCTCTAGCAGCAAAGCCTTCAAAGAGACTGTTGCGGTCGATCTCTCCATAAAGCAGCGTAGCTTTTACAGAATTTTTATCTCCTAAAGCCTTTATTCCCCCTTGAGTTTCAATCCAACGCATGTTGAGCATGGAGGTATAAACAGCAAATACAGGGGGTGTATTGAACATACTGTCCTTGCTGGCATGGACTTCATAACTCATCATAGAGGGTATGGCTCTAGAGACTTTTCCTAAAAGAGACTCTTTCAGAATCACTAGAGTTGTTCCTGCTGGGCCCATATTTTTTTGTGCTCCAGCGTAAAACAAGTCAAATTTTGAATAGTCAAAAGTTCTTGAGAAAATATCTGAACTCATATCGGCAACTAGGGGGGCATCCGTTTCTGGAATGGATTTAAATTGTGTTCCGAAAATGGTGTTGTTCGTTGTAAGGTGGAGATAATCCAAGCCAGTGGGGATGGAATAATCTTTTGGGATATAGTTGTAATTTTGATCTTTCGAACTTGCTATCTCAATTACTTCACCAAATAATTTGGCTTCTTTAATCGCTTTATCAGACCAAGTACCCGTATTGAGATATCCGGCTTTGTTTTCTAATAAATTATAAGCTGCCATCAAAAATTGAAGGCTGGCACCACCTTGGAGAAAAATTGCTTTGTACCCTTTGCCTTCGAGACCTGTTAGTCGCAATGCGCGTTCGCAAGCTTCGTCCATGATGTCGACAAAGGCTTTACTTCGGTGAGAAATTTCAATTAGAGAAAGTTTAGAACCGTCGAGTTCTTTAACNGCTTCAGCAGCCTGGTGCATNACCTCTTTTGGTAATATAGAGGGACCGGCACTAAAATTATGAAGANCCATAGCTTTTNTTGAANTGTTTAATTTTTTTGCAAATATTNCGATTCTAAGACTAAATCAAGAGTTTTTGGGNTGTTTTTTTTGTTGGAGTTGTTAACACCAGCAGTTNCATTNAAGAAGTAAAAAAAAANTGGACTGTAATTTCATCAAGCCCAACTAGAGTTTTTCTAAAAATGCAAGAGTGTCAACCCCGTCAGCATAGTCGTTTAGTTTGGGCTGTTGGGCTTTACCAAAGGGGATAGCATTGATGAGTTCCATCTTTGAAATTACACATTGNATNTTATCCTTTTGGGAATNCAGGATTTTNTTTAAATCCTCAANCTTATCATAGTATTCATAGTGAACACAGGCNATGGGGGCACTAAATTCTGAATTTTCTCTTAAAATTATAAATCCATTTTCAANAAANTCAAACTCACTCATCAAAAATACTGCCTTATTGTAATCATAATTGTTNGCATATTTGGCATGCTGAATGATCTCTGATAACGGGTAAAGTCCACCAAANATAAGATTGAGATCGTAGTNTTTAGGNAAATACAGTTTNGAGACATTCCTACAGCCTAANCCAAAATACTGNAAGATGTCNAGNCCAAGTTTTTGAAGGTCNTCTTGGGTTTCACTCCCGTCTAAAACAGCAATCCCATTTCTGTTTTTTCGAATGATATGNGGGTAGTTACCAAAATAATGATCAAAATAGCGACCTGCATTATCAGATCCAGTTGCAATTACGGCATCAAAATTAGAAAAGGGCTCTTTNNTAAAAGTAAAACNGTATTCATCCGCTTCATTTTCCAAAAAGCGACAGAGNAAGGGGAGTAAATGTTCGTCTTTTGAGGCGCATTTAACAGTACTTTGATGACCGCTCANCCAAACACAAATCAAATCNTGGAAACCAACTAAAGGAATGTTTCCAGCCAAAATAAGCGCAATATTCTTTGGTTTGGTTATAGGTNTAGAATTATAGGGNTGTAGCCATGAGTTTAAGTGGTNTTCAGTTAAGACANTTCCCCAATCNNTAAATGCTTTAGTGATATTTTNATANGTGAACCATCCGTTGGCTGCAGCAGCTTGTTTNACACATTTATTGAGGTCTGTATAGGTTGGCTCATCACCCTTGAAATGAAGCANGTAATCTCCTAATTTAACAAGGGCTNTGAAGCGATTTAAGTTTGCNGTCATTTCTTTGTCCAGTAACGATGAAGGTATTACTTTTGCGCAAATGTAAGCAAAGAAAATTGCTATGGCTATAATCATTACTGACGAATGCATTAATTGTGGTGCTTGCGAACCGGAATGTCCCAATACCGCAATTTATGAGGGTGCGGAGGATTGGCGTTATCAAGACGGAACATCTCTAAAAGGAGATGTGGTTCTGCCTAACGGAAAGCAAATCAACAGTGATGAATTTCAAGAGCCAGTTTCTGATGAATATTATTTTATAGTGCCGGATAAATGCACTGAGTGTAAAGGATTCCATGACGAACCCCAATGTGCAGCCGTTTGTCCCGTTGATTGTTGTGTTCCTGACGAGGATCATGTGGAGTCTGAAGAAACTTTACTTGGGAAGCAACGTTTTATGCACCCAGAAAACTAAGCAATTCTGGATGGCGAAAGTCAATCAATTCAATTGAATTTTCTCGGAGTTTGTTAGCGCAATGTTCACTTTTAAAGTAAGCGGCATCTTCTGCCCGCCACTGATCACCAAAATTTGGATGGTCAACTGCGATTTGTTCCATTTCAGCACTTTTTAAAGCAGGGTGAATAAGCAATAAGGAAAATCCTTCACTTAGATTATCCAGAAAGTGGTCGTAAAAGTGAGTTAAACCTCGGTTGGAAAACTCATCAAACGATCCCATATAGATGGATTCCCAGCAGCCTTTTTCAGGTAGTTTAAATGCTGAAGNAGATTCTCCAGTGTAGGAAATGAGTTTTTTGCTTAGCACTATGGGNAAGTTGTATTCTTTGCCCAACTTTTGATAAAGGTCTATTAAATCTTGTCGAACTCCTAGGGTGTACATATGAGAATCGAGATGNGTTGGTTTTAAGCCCAAAGACAAGGCAAATTCTATTTGATTTTTCAGCTCTAAATANACNTCCTCCAAAATAGCACCATCTCGAATAGCCGNTCTTTTTGGATAAAAATAGCCTTGATGATTGACCAGTGAAGGAATTTGATCTAAAGGGGTGATCGGTCGNAAGGGATAGGTTTTCCATTCTCCAGTNAGGGTGAGGTGAATACCGTAGTCAACCTCTGGATGTTCNAGACAGAATTGAGCCATTTCAAAAAACCAGGGACAGGGTACCATTAAACTGGTCGAATTAATGGATCCTTCCAGCAGTCCGATTTGTGTGGCCTTGTTTTCCGACCATGCCATACCCGCATCATCNGCNTGTATAATCAAATATTTTTTATTCATTTTACCAAATTAAACTATTCTTTANTAAGAACTAAATTCAAGTGTAAAAGAAAGATTACTTTTGCGGAAAATTATTCTGTATGAAAGCTGGTATCGTAGGCTTACCTAATGTGGGAAAATCCACACTCTTCAATTGTCTTTCCAATGCAAAAGCGCAAAGTGCAAATTTTCCTTTTTGCACCATCGAGCCCAATATCGGTGTGGTTAATGTTCCTGATACACGCCTTCAAACTCTTGAAGAACTTGTTAAACCTGAACGTGTTTTACCAGCAACTGTTGAAATCGTAGATATTGCTGGTTTGGTAAAAGGTGCGAGCAAAGGAGANGGTTTGGGAAATCAGTTTTTGGCCAACATTCGTGAAACAGATGCCATACTTCACGTTTTGCGTTGTTTTGACAATGACAATATNGTTCATGTTGACGGTTCAGTCAATCCAATCCGTGATAAAGAAACTATAGATATAGANCTTCAGCTTAAAGACCTTGAGACTGTAGAGAAAAAACTTGAAAAAGTAGGTCGTGCAGCACGGACTGGTAACAAAGANGCGATCAAAGAAAAAGAGGTNCTGGATGGAGTNAAAAATGCNTTAGAGCAGTCGAAAAATATAAGAAGCCTNGAGNTGAAGGAAGAAGAGCGTCTAGAATATGTNAAGCCGTTGCAGTTGATTACTGACAAACCTGTACTNTATGTGTGTAATGTGGACGAGGCAGCTGCAAAAACTGGGAATGCATATGTCGATCAANTCAAAGAGGCNGTGGCAGANGAGGCAGCTGGTCTTTTAATATTGGCNGTAAGTATAGAGGCTGANATNAATGAACTGGACAGTTTTGAGGAGCGACAAATGTTCCTAGAGGATTTAGGGCTGGAGGAAGCAGGGGCTGCAAAGCTGATCAGAGCGGCCTATTCATTACTCAATCAACAAACTTATTTTACAGCAGGTGAAAAAGAAGTACGNGCGTGGACNNTCCCTATTGGAGCTACGGCTCCACAGGCAGCAGGNGTNATACATACCGACTTTGAAAAAGGTTTTATCCGTGCAGAAGTGATCAGCTATGAGGATTACGAAAACTACGGATCAGAAGCTAAAGTAAAAGAAGCTGGAAAGATGCGGGTAGANGGTAAGGAGTACATCGTTCAAAATGGAGATGTTATGCATTTTCGNTTTAACGTCTAAAACTATNGAGAAATGACCTTCAGCCAATCCCAACATAANATTCTTATAATGGCTTTTGGGATTGCTGCAATTNGTGCTGAANTTTTTAATTCCCCGTTGTTTNTCGCCTTAAAGCCATTGTGTACCNTCTCAATTCTTGCCTATCTATTGCTTTTTAGGAATACAGCAATCAANAGCTNTTCTAAGCGTATCGGTATTGGACTATTTTTTTGCCTTNTTGGNGATNCCTTTTTACTNTTCGAGTCTTATTTTATATGGGGCTTAGCCTCTTTTTTAGTTGCACATTTGATTTTTCTTTACGCCTTTNTAAAAAGACAAGGATGGCTATGNGAGCCAAGAGTTGCAGTTGTCTTAGCCCTTATTGCAGTTGGAGTATTTACATTAGTGTCGGATGATTTANACAGTTTGTTTTATCCTGTATTGATTTATCTCATAGTCATTNTNNTNATGAGCTGGCAGGGTTGGGCCCTGGCACTCAATNCGAAAATGGAATATCGCAGTTTTTTGGGTTGGGNTGTCTCACTGTTTTTATTTTCAGATGCTTTAATAGCAATTGATAAATTTTATTATTCTTTTTCCTTTTCAGGGATTTNAATACTATCCNCTTATTGGATTGCAATCTTTTTGATCGCGCGGTCGGCTTCGAAATAAATTAAAATTTTTANACTACTANAGGGCTAATNTGTTGAATCCTATTACTTTTGCANCTTAATTTTAATANTANCCTTTGAAAGCATTTCAACTTATAGACAAANCAACAGGCGGNAGCGTCAAAAACGATATTTTATCTGGAATAACGGTNGCCTTGGCCTTGGTGCCCGAAGCCGTAGCNTTTGCNTTTGTGGCGGGTGTTTCGCCTGTAGTCGGTCTTTATGGGGCTTTTATGATGGGTTTGATAACCTCAATTTTTGGCGGGCGCCCTGGAATGATCTCCGGTGCTACAGGGGCCATGGCCGTAGTTATGGTTCATTTGGTTAAAGAAGGAAACACTTTAGGTGGTTCCGATGCTGCAGGACTGCAATATTTATTTTTTACTCTGCTGTTGGCTGGTGGAATACAAATGCTAGCAGGGCTGTTGCGCCTCGGGAAATTTGTACGGATGATTCCGCATTCAGTCATGATGGGATTCGTCAACGGACTAGCAATTGTGATTTTTATTTCTCAATTAGGGATGTTTAAAAGTCAAGGTCAATGGTTAGAAGGATCAGCTTTAATGGTGATGAGCGGCTTGGTAATTGCCACTATGGCAATCATGTTTTTCTTGCCCATGTTAACTAAAAAAATACCAGCAGCTTTGACCGCAATTTTGATTGTATCTATGGTGGTGATCTTTAGTGGTGTGGAAACGGAAACGGTACGTTCTTTTATTATTTCCAATGGGGGGAGTGGTATCAAAGCCGGACTTCCAACATTTCACTTTCCTTCAGTTGGACTCTCTTTAGAGACCCTTTTGTTTGTTTTGCCTTACGCATCGATTTTGGCAGCTATTGGATTGATTGAGTCATTGATGACACTCAACCTAATAGATGAATTAACCGATTCCCATGGGAACGGAAATAAAGAATGTATTGCTCAAGGGGCAGCCAATACTATAAACGGTCTTTTTGGAGGTATGGGGGGCTGTGCGATGATTGGACAGAGTATCATCAACATCAAATCTGGAGGTCGTGGAAGGTTGTCAGGAATTGTAGCTGCAATCGCTTTATTAGGCTTTATTTTATTCGGATCCAATCTTATTGAACAAGTCCCAATAGCAGCTTTAGTGGGAGTCATGTTTATGGTGGTTATTGGTACCTTTGCCTGGAGTACCTTTAAGGTGTTGAATAAAGTGCCCAAATCCGATGTAATTGTGATCATATTGGTCACAGGATTAACCGTTATTTTTGACTTAGCAATAGCTGTTTTGGCAGGAGTCATTGTTTCTTCCCTTGTTTTTGCATGGGAAAATGCCAAGCGCATTCGAGCGCGTAAGCATATTGACGAGTTTGGAGTAAAACATTATGAAATCTACGGCCCCTTATTTTTTGGTTGTATTGAACTTTTTTACAGCAAGTTTGATATTCAAAACGACCCTGATGAAGTCATTATCGATTTTAAGGAATCGCGTATAGTAGATCAATCGGCCATAGAATGTGTCAATAAATTGACAGAGCGTTATTTAAAGCACGGAAAAAACATTCACTTGAGACATTTGTCCTCCGATTGTGTAAAACTGATTAAAAAGGCTGAAAAAATCTGTGATGTAAATGTGTTGGAAGATCCAGATTACTTTGTTGCCATTGACAATTTCCGTAAAGCTCAAAACAGCTTAATATCAGCTTCGTAATAGCTTATTTCATTAATTCAGCCTTTAAAAGCGCTATTTCTTCTTCTGAAAAAGGACTTTTATCTTTTCTGTAAATATCGTGGTGCCACACTTTAGGCATGGAGTCAAACGATTTTGTCCATGAGGACCATGGAAAAATAGTATTGGTTTTACCCGATACAAAGCCCCAATTCACGGCGTGAATCTCATTCTCTTTAAACATAGGGAGGATGTCTTCAAAGGT
Source organism: Flavobacteriaceae bacterium TMED48 (assembly GCA_002167945.1). GTDB lineage: Bacteria > Bacteroidota > Bacteroidia > Flavobacteriales > Flavobacteriaceae > MS024-2A. The sequence continues at coordinate 33,756 of NHDB01000045.1, forward strand.
GCTTCCATTTCCTCTAGCCAGATATTCAGTACAAAGTATCGGTCGGTTGTACTTTTTAAGTTCCTCCACCTTTTCTCTTGTTACTTGCAGGTTGTCATACGAATGAAATGAAATCACATCGGAATTTTCAATCATAAAGCGTTCTAGGGGTCTCAGAGCTTGTGGATTCCCCCAAAGGCTGTGATCCCCCTTCCAAATCCCGATGGTTAACGGTTGGGAAGGATTGACTTCTCGTGCCCAACGCACTACTTTTTTTAAAAGNGCAAAAGTGTAAGTGTANTTGTCTTTGAGTTCGAGTTCAGNATATCCTGGCTGATTGGCNACATTATCCGGTTCGTTGTAAAGATCCCAGGCAACAACACGTTTGTCCTCTGCAAAGTGACTGACTACCCCTTTAATGTAGTTTTTAAGTTCNTCGTGACGAAGAGAATCACCTAAAATTGCTGCTCCAGGTGCTTGAACCCAGCCTGAATTGTGAACAAANGGGGNAGGGTCTGGTTGTTTACCCAATTTGGGNNCTGGATGCCANACGTCGTCCAGCAGCACAANCATNGTTTTGATTTGATATTTNTCCGCTGTTTCGANATAANCNTTGATCCTGTTGATAAAACCCAAAGAGTCCTGATCCCANAAAAGATTGTGNAGGTAAACTCGATGCATTTTCATTCCCAATTCTGCCGACCAACTCAATTCTCGATCAATGGTCTCCAAATCAAAACTTTCTTCTTGAAAAAATTCCAACTGATTGATGGCTGTACTGGGATTGAAATTGGTTCCTNCCATCCAGCCGTTCTCTTGATGCCATTTCCAGGCTTTTTCTTCTGACCAGCGTTCTGCTACTGGAGTTTTTAAGGCTTGCTGGCATTGAACAAATAAGAGGTTAAAAATTANGAGAATACAAAAGTGATTTTTCATNCTATTTCATTTTAAACTAAGACAGGGCTATGGAATCACTGACCAAAACACGTTCCCAGAGGTGAGACGCTTCCTCGATAAACAATTCGTGTGTGGGATCGGTTTGATAGGTGTTTTGANCTTCTAAATCAGNAAAACTCATGGTGTAACAATATGTAAATGAATTGTCGACTACATCCCTTTTTTCAGAAGCNGCAGGACACCCCAGNTGATTNGCTATTGCTTGGGGGTTGGTGTCAATTAACTTTTTTATCGCAGTTTCAAATTGGCTGCGNTGTTCCTGATTGTTNGGCTCTTTAAGCCAAAAGAATACAATGTGTAATAAAGGGCCAGTAGTATTTTGAATGTCATTTGATGCCATAGAAGTGTTTTAANCTGTTTGAANGNTGAGTTATTCTTGANTCCCTAAAATAGAACTTTTTAACAAAAATAACTTNAGAATTGTTGATTTCTTGGCTGTTTAGGGAAGGAAAAATATGANTTCAATAAACTATATTAGCTGTTGANATCATGAAGAACACCACAACCTATACCGAAGAAAATATACGCTCCCTTGACTGGAAAGAGCACATTAGAATGCGTCNTGGCATGTATATTGGAAAATTAGGCGATGGCTCTTCCCCNGATGANGGNATTTACATACTTCTTAAAGAGGTTCTAGACAACTGTATCGATGAATTTGTAATGGGGGCNGGGAAGACCATCGAGATTTCAATTAAAGANAATGTAGTTAAGGTTCGTGANTACGGTAGGGGTATTCCCCTTGGAAAGGTCGTNGATGTGGTATCTAAGATGAATACTGGAGGGAAATACGATTCCAGAGCCTTTAAAAAGTCGGTAGGNCTAAACGGAGTTGGAACNAAGGCAGTCAACGCACTTTCCTCAAGTTTTACCGTAGANTCCAATCGGGATAAGCAGAGTAAAACAGCTTCTTTTGCCTTTGGTGACCTCAAAGATGATGCACCCGTAGAAGTCAGTTCAAGAAGAAGAGGGACNAAGGTGGAGTTCATACCCGANACCACTATTTTTAAAAACTACAAATACCGTTTGGAGTATGTAGAACGCATGATTAAAAATTATGTGTATCTCAATCCGGGTTTGACAATAGAATTAAANGGTGAAAAGTTCTTTTCTGAAAATGGGTTAAAAGATCTGTTGACAGATTACACTAACGAAGCAGATCTGCTTTATCCCATNATCCATATNAAAGGAGAAGATATAGAGGTTGCCCTTACCCANAGTAAAACTCAGTATAGCGAAGAATACCACTCTTTTGTGAACGGTCAACACACCACCCAAGGTGGAACCCATCAATCTGCATTNAGAGAGGGGCTGGTCAAAACCATACGGGAGCATTTTGGAAAGAATTACGANGCTTCCGACATTCGGAAATCTGTAATCTCTGCCATCAGTATAAAGGTAATGGAACCGGTCTTTGAATCCCAAACCAAAACCAAANTGGGTTCAACAGAAATGGGAGANGGNATGCCTACAGTNCGGAGCTATATCGTGGAATTTCTNAGTACGCAATTGGATAATTTTTTACATAAAAACNCCNCTGTAGCAGAAAGCATCCAAAAGAAAATNATTCAGGCTGAAAAAGAGCGNAAAGAACTCTCAGGTATACGTAAATTGGCTAGAGAGCGAGCNAAAAAGGCAAGCCTNCACAATAAAAAACTCAGAGANTGCCGAGTGCATTTGCCCGATCTNAAAAAGGACCGCCGTTTGGAATCTACACTCTTTATTACTGAGGGAGACTCTGCTAGCGGTTCNATTACTAAATCTCGTGATGTCAACACCCAAGCCGTTTTTAGCTTAAGAGGAAAGCCTTTAAACAGTTACGGNATGTCCAAAAAAATCGTTTACGAAAACGAGGAGTTTAACCTTCTTCAGGCGGCACTCAACATTGAGGACAGCTTGGAAGATTTGAGGTACAACAATATNGTAATTGCCACTGATGCAGATGTGGACGGGATGCACATCCGACTTTTACTGATTACTTTTTTTCTACAGTTTTTCCCCGAACTCATNAAGGAAGGACATTTGTATATTTTNCAAACACCCCTTTTTAGNGTCAGAGACAAAAAGCAAACCTTTTATTGTTACAGTGAACAGGAGCGGCGAGATGCCATTGAAAAGTTGAGTGGAAAGCCTGAAATTACCCGATTTAAAGGTTTGGGAGAGATNTCTCCAGATGAGTTTAAGTTTTTTATAGGGGAAGACATACGCTTGGATCCNGTCATGTTAGACAAAGCAACCACCATTGACCAACTGCTAGAGTTCTATATGGGAAAAAACACCCANGACCGCCAAAATTTCATCATCGANAACTTAAAAGTCGAATTGGATTTANTGGAAGAAACAGCTTAGTTTCTTCTAGAATAATTTTCAACGGTATATTGTTAATTTCTTCCTTCGAATTCCCAAGCAAATATTGGTCTGATATACTACTTTAGCTAATTATGGAAGAAATCNACCAAACTGATTTNCCAGAGTCTTTTGACAATGACAGCCTNGTCAAGGTAACGGGTATGTACAAAGANTGGTTTTTGGATTACGCTTCCTATGTGATCTTAGAGCGAGCAGTTCCCGCTATAGAAGATGGACTCAAGCCTGTACAGCGTAGAATNCTTCATTCCATGAAGGANTTGGACGATGGNCGCTNCAACAAAGTTGCCAATATAGTAGGGCATACAATGCAGTACCANCCTCACGGNGACGCCAGTATCGGNGATGCCATGGTACAAATTGGTCAAAAAGAGNTACTTATTGACATGCAGGGGAACTGGGGAAATATTTTGACCGGTGATAGTGCAGCAGCTTCCCGTTATATTGAAGCACGTCTTTCCAAATTTGCTTTGGAAGTTGTCTTTAGTCCAAAAGTGACCCAATGGCAACTGTCTTATGACGGAAGAAAAAAAGAGCCTATCCACTTACCGATCAAGTTTCCTTTGCTTTTAGCTCAAGGGGCTGAGGGGATNGCAGTGGGCCTTTCNACNAAAATATTNCCTCANAATTTCAACGAGCTNTTGGAGGCCAGCATTGCCCACTTAAAGGGNAAAAAGTTTTCTTTGTATCCTGACTTCCAAACGGGAGGGATTATAGANATCCAAAACTATAACGACGGTTTAAGAGGGGGTAAANTAAGGGTACGNGCCAAAATNAACCAGCAGGATAAAAACACTTTGGTGATAANTGAAATACCATTNAGCACCAATACTTCTAGCTTAATTGACAGTATTTTAAAGGCCAACGACAAGGGAAAGATTAAAATTAAAAAGATAGAAGACAATACCTCTTCTGATGTCGAAATTCTAGTGCACCTTCCAAATGGGATCTCACCTGANAAAACCATAGATGCCCTNTATGCCTTTACAGCCTGTGAAACATCAATCTCACCTTTGGGCTGTTTNATTATCGACAATAAACCTCATTTTATGGGGGTTACTGAAATGTTGAAAATTTCGACAGATCACACGGTTCAAANATTAAAAATGGAGCTTGAAGTCCAACTTCAAGAGCTNGAAAATCAATGGCATTACGCTTCTCTAGAGCGCATTTTTATCGAGAATAAAATATACCGNGACATCGAAGAAGCAGAGACNTGGGAAGAGGTCATTAAAGCTATAGACGAAGGATTAAAACCTCATATAGCNCACTTAAAACGACCTGTAGTTGAAGAAGATATNGTGCGTTTAACAGAAATTCGCATCAAGAGAATNTCAAAATTTGATTTGGATAAAGCCCAGCAAAAAATCGAAGCACTTGAAGGGGATATCGCGGAAGTAAAAAACAATTTAAATCATCTCATCGATTNCGCCATCCGATATTTTACCCATTTAAAAAAGACTTATGGCAAGGGTAAGGAGCGTAAATCAGAAATTCGCATTTTTGACGATGTTGANGCTAAAAAGGTAGTGGTTCGAAATCAAAAACTNTACATCAATCGAAGTGAAGGATTTATAGGAACTTCCTTGCGTAAAGATGAGTTTGTCTGTGAGTGTTCTGATATTGACGATGTTATTGCATTTACTAAGGACGGTAAAATGCAAGTAGTAAAAGTTGACAGTAAAGTNTTNATTGGAAAAAACATCATCCATGCCGCTGTATTNAAGAAAAAAGANAGCCGAACGATTTATAATATGATTTACCGTGACGGTAAAAATGGAACTACTTTCATCAAGCGATTTGCAGTTACAGGAGTAACTCGCGAAAAGATTTACGATTTGACTCAAGGTAAAGCCCNNTCCGAGGTGCTNTANTTTTCAGCNAACCCNAACGGAGAGGCNGAAATTNTNACNATTATACTGAGAANTTCTGGAANCATNAAAAAGTTAAAATGGGATTTGGATTTTGCNGATTTACAAATCAAAGGACGNTCNGTCAGAGGAAATACAGTTACCAAATACAATGTCAGAAAGGTCGAATTAAAAGAAAAAGGGGTTTCTACACTCAAGCCNCGTAAAATCTGGTTTGACACAACTATTCGTCGATTAAANNTAGANGGAAGAGGAGAGTTGTTAGGAGCCTTTAAAGGGGAGGATAAACTCCTTATTGCTTCCCAGGAAGGAACGGTTCGGGTAGTGACTCCGGAATTGAGTCTACATTTTGACGATTCGGTCGCTCACATCGAAAAATGGATACCTGAAAAACCNATTACAGCCATCCACTTTGATCCTGAAAAAGAACGTTATTTCCTCAAGCGTTTTTGTATTGAAAGTGAAGACAAAGAGGATTCTTATATCAAAGAGGGTGGAAGTCATGTCTTTACGAGCTTTGAGGGACGTCCTATACTCAAGGTAGAATTTGAAAAACCCAGAGGAAAAGCAAAGCCGGACAACTTNGAAATCAATGCTGAAGAGTTTATATCAGTCAAAGGATTCAAGGCTTTNGGGAATCAACTGACGGANAAAAAAATCAAAAAAATATCACTTAAGGAAGCGTTAAACTATGAACTNCCTGAGGAGCAAGACGTAAACGAGATTGAAGTCAAGGGAGAAGAAGCCATTAGCTCAGAAAATGACGAAAGTCAAATCAGCTTAGATTTTTAAGCCTTTTTCTTTTTTCTAAACCGCATATTAATCATTTCCACACCGAGNGAAAATGCGATAGCAAAGTATAAATATCCTTTTGGAATTGCGCCAATAGTCGAGCCAAAGATCGTGGTNTGTGAGAGGTGTGCCGCTTCAGTGATTAGCATAAAGCCAATGAGTAANAAAAACGCNAATCCTAAAATTTGAAGNGAAGGGTAGGTGTTTATAAATTTACTCACAGGTGNTGCGAAAAGCATCATAATCAGTATGGACAAAATTACAGCTGAAACCATTATTTGAATGGCGTAGGGAATNCCATTGGNCATGCCTANAGCAGTCAAAATTGAATCAAACGAAAAGACAATATCGATTAAAACAATCTGAAATAAGGCACGAGCATAAGTCAGTTTATTTGATTTNGATTCCGTAACTGTTTCGTCCAGGTTTTCAGCCTTTTCATAGATTTCTTTAGTGCTTTTATAAAGTAAAAATAGCCCNCCAAAAANCAGAATAAGAGACTGAATGGATAAGTCTGTGCTAAACCATCCNCAGTCAAAACTGAATAGTGANACTTGCATCTGTACAAGCCAATTAATCCCCATAAGCAGNAGTATTCTCGAAAACATAGCCATTAAAAGTCCGATACGCATTAATTTTTTTCGATCAGCTTCAGGAAAACGACTTGCTAANATGGAAATAAAAATAATNTTATCTATACCNAGAATGATCTCNAGAAATGTCAGNGTTAAAAAAGCAAANATTAGATCAGGGGTAAACATATTTATTGGATTTTTTGAATTGTTCCGCGTTGGNTATTCTTACTGTCNCCAACTAAAGAGTATTCAAAAGTGTAGGAATTGTTTTGGGTGCTTATGATTTTGATTTGAATNGGACGCTTGTCTTGATTCGNTGTTGGATTGAGCTTAGTGAGTATGCACTCACAATCGTTTACCCAACGTATACTGGCAGTATCGATTTTGCCCTCAAAGCGCTCAATTTCATANAGTGAATCTCNTGTAAAAGTTGAGGTTTTCATGCTGCCATTGATNATCTGAGAAAACTCAAAAGTNCCTTGGTGAAAAGGGATGCAATCACGTTCAACGGTATAGCAGGAGGCAANCATTAGAAAAATGNACACAAGCAGTCGNTTCATAGNNAGNAAAAATACTAAGATTTAGGCAAAAANACNCGAAAAGTACCATCCTTATAAGTCTGAATGATCTGTAAAACANCGGTNTCTAAAACGTCNAAAGAAGTTGATAGNGATTTCTGNGGTGGATTGGTACTTTTTTCATCTTCTAATNCATCCACTTTCACCGGGTCAGCCAAATGCAGATTTGAGNTAGGGGAGGTTTTTTTTCTCGCCCCCAAAAGCAACCAGTCAAAATCTGCCTCAGCAAATTCCGCNTGAACTTTTAAAANAAANTCCAAACTCGGCTTGTTTCTTCGCGATAAAATATGAGAAACAGATGAGCGTTGTACACCAATTTTTTCTGCAAAAGCAGCTGCATTTAATTGGTGATTTTCCATCAATTGTTCCAATCGTCTTAAAAANGCATCAGTGTTTAACATCGTAAACTGTTTTTTTAAATTTATNCCAATATACAACTGTAAATCTAAATCTACAANTTAATAATATNTAAAACTATCAGTTTAAATAATTTACATAAANTATTNATTAACANNNTATAATNTATAAAATAATCTATTTTTATTACAATTGTANACAGCAGNGNCTACTAAATANAATCAAACCGTTAAATTAAATACTTTTGTAAACAACAAATGTAAACAAATGGTTGTTTACATTTGTATTATAAAATTTATTCATGGCNTGTAAACGCTATTTACCTCCCNCTCTTTTAGAGCGNNTTTTCAATCAATTTGACGCTGATGNAAAATCTACAGTTGGTTATACTGTTCAGAATCGTCCTATCGATTTATTAAAGATTGGCTCAGGCGATTATCAAGTTTTAATGTGGTCACAGATGCATGGAAACGAAAGNACCACGACNAAGGCTTTATTGGATTTTATTCNATGGTTTTTATCTGAGGCGCAAATTAAGTATCAAGAGGCTTTTACATTGCATATCATTCCACAGTTAAACCCNGACGGTTCNCATCTCTACACNAGGGCAAATGCCAATGGGGTTGATTTAAATCGCGACGCAATTCNCCTTACCCAGCCNGAAAGTAAGGTTCTTANGCAGGTATACGAATCGATTAAGCCCGATCTTTGTTTGAATTTNCACGGTCAGCGGACAATTTATGCNGCTGGCAATGGGGGTCCNNCTGCGAGCTTGTCTTTTNTGGCNCCAGCTGCAAATGAAGANAGAAGCCTNACTGANGCTNGAAANGAAGCNATGCTNCTGATTGCTGCNATTACTCANGGGCTTTCNAGTGANTTNCNCGANGCNATNGGACGNTATGACGATAGTTTTAATCCAAACTGNGTNGGAGATNCTTTNACNCAGTCTGGNACACCAACCATNCTTTTTGAGGCGGGTCATATACNTGGGGATTACCAACGCGAACAAACTCGTGCCTATATCTTTNANGCNTATAANTTGCTATTTAAGCAGTTGTTGAACCCCAANCCTTTTGAGTTAGANGACTACCTTAATTTACCNCAAAACACGNTTGAATTTTGNGATCTCATCGTTTCTGGAGTNNGGATTTTTGATAANGGCACCCAANNAGANGACCAACAAATCGCAATCCAATACCTTGANACTCTTGTCAATGGNNAGATTNCATTTTTGCCTCAAATGCTNCAGTACGGGCATNAGCTCCATTTACGTGCNCACANATATCTCGATCTGCCCACCGAACTTCAGTCAACNCNNTTAGTTTTTAACAAANAAAGCTTAATCAANGAAGNTAAATTNACTGATCAATTTTCATTAAANNGNTAAATNTTCAGCATATTATTCAACGAATTAGGACAAAATTGATTAAATTTGCAATCTTNAAAACTATATGTTGAANTCATGAGTAAAGTAAACTTAGACGAAATTGATCATCAAATTCTCGATATCNTAATAGACAATACCCGTATTCCTTTTACGGANATTTCAAAGCGACTTTTAATCTCNGCCGGGACAGTTCANGTTCGAGTAAAAAAAATGGAAGAATCTGGAATAATTAANGGCTCCTCTCTAAACCTTGACTATGTAAAATTGGGCTACTCNTTTATTGCCTATGTTGGGATATTTCTTGAAAAAACAAATACCACAATTGAGGTTTTAGATTCCTTAAAAAAAATACCCTTTATNACAGTTGCCCANATTACAACGGGCAAGTTTAATATTTTTTGCAAAGTTAGAGCACGAGACACNCACCACGCAAAAGACATTATTTTTAGAATCGACGATGTAGANGGTGTTTCAAGAACTGAAACCATGATTTCTCTAGAAGANAGCATCAANGATAAAAAACGATTAATGCACAGCATCTTTAACGAATTATAATTACTTAAACCNATAATGGCTCGAAAACCAAAAATTGAACGATTTAACGAAAAAATCCTTTCCCGCTTTCAAATCTACAACAGNCTTTTTTTNACCCTCCCTTATGAGAATATCAANAGGACCTCNATGCTTTTACCGCTTTTTGCAGATCATTGCCAAAAGCAATTTGAATTAAAGAAAAATCCCAATGAAATAGTAGAAACATTTTTTAATCGTTTTGCACCTGNNCTTAAATTGGATGACCAACAAGATTTGCTGTTTAACTTTATTCAGTANATCGAACGTCAAGTTGTTCTTTTTGACGCCATAGAAGACGCTGGATTTTCCTATGTCAACAATATGCACGGTAGGGGGACCCTTAGAAACATTAAAGANGAGGCCCAGAAAAAACGCTTGTCCCAAGNACTGACAGACTATATCAAGCGATTTAAAGTACGTATAGTGCTCACTGCTCACCCTACNCAGTTTTATCCAGATAACGTATTGGTCATCATTAACGAGCTTTCCAATGCTATAGCACAAGACGATCTAGATCGGATACAAAAACTACTTGTACAATTGGGNAAAACCCCCTTTTACAAAAAAGAAAAACCAACTCCTTTTGATGAGGCAGTAAGTCTTATTTGGTTTTTAGAAAATGTCTTTTACCATTCTGCAAGTACTATTTACAATTACATCGCCGATCATATTGTAGATTCCGAGGAATTGAANAATGCCATTTTTGATTTTGGATTTTGGCCAGGAGGAGACCGAGATGGNAATCCCTATGTGACCCCTGAAATCACTCTAAAAACTGCTAAANGNCTTCGTTTTTCTATTTTNAGAAACTACTATAGAGACTTGAGAAGACTCAAACGAAAATTGACTTTCCCCGGNGTGGAGGAGNGGGTAGTAGACCTTGANCACGCCGTTTTTAANGCNCTTTTTTATCCNGAACGCAATACTGATTTTTCATTAGAGCATGTCAAATCCGAACTGAATTATATTTTCGAGAACATAAAAAAAGAGCACAAAGGACTGTATTTGGAGGACGTCAAGGACATGATGCATAAGCTTGAACTGTTCGGCTTTCATTTTGCCAGTCTAGACATCCGACAAGATTCAAGGGTCCATCACGGGGTGTTTACAGAAATTGTATCTCATCCAAACATTCAAAAATATGTTAAAAATTTACCTGCTAATTATGTAGACTTAAGCGAAGAGGAGCGTTGTAAGGTTTTACCGAAATTGACAGGAGATCTTCCTTCCACAATTTTCTCTGATGAAATCACACACCAAACACTTGAGAGTATACGAGCAATGCAGGTAATTCAGGGAACCAATGGGGAGCGCGGCTGTAATCGTTATATTATCAGTAATTGTCAAACTTTAGAGAATATTCTAGAGCTGTTTGCCATGTGCCGTATGAGTGCTTGGGAAAATCCAAAAGTCGATTTTATTCCCTTATTTGAAACCATACCGGATCTGGAAACTGCTGCTGAGGTCATGGACGGCTTATTTAGTAATCCAATTTATAAAGAGCACCTTGAGCAGCGCGAGATGAAACAAACTGTAATGTTGGGCTTTTCAGACGGTACCAAAGACGGGGGCTATTTTATGGCAAATTGGAGTATTTATAAAGCCAAAGAAGAGCTTAGTGAACTCGCTTCAAAATACGGTATCCGGGTTGCCTTTTTTGATGGTAGGGGAGGTCCGCCGGCACGTGGAGGAGGAAATACACATGAGTTTTACGCCTCCATGGGAGATACTATTCAGAATGACGACATTCAATTGACTGTACAAGGGCAGACCATCAGCTCTAATTTTGGAACCTTGGATTCTTCTCAATTTAACTTGGAACAGTTATTGAGTTCAGGTATTGAAAGTCAGCTATTTAGCCCAGGCAAAAACAACTTTACTGATGTCGACCGTTCTGCCATGAATGAAATTGCTAAGATCAGCTACGAAGCATATCAAGATTTCAAAGCCCACCCCATGTTTATTCCTTATCTGGAGCGAATGTCGACCCTACCTTATTACGCTAAAACAAATATTGGTAGCCGTCCATCTAAAAGAGGAAAATCATCCGAACTCCGATTTGAAGATTTACGTGCCATCCCTTTTGTAGGTAGCTGGAGTCAATTAAAACAGAACGTACCTGGCTTTTTTGGAGTAGGGACTGCGCTCGATCACTTTTTGAATCAAGGAAAATTGGAAGATGTCAAACAATTGTTCCACAACTCAAGATTCTTTAGAACATTGGTGTTTAACAGTATGATGAGTTTAACCAAATCTTTTTTCCAACTGACAGCCTATATGAAAGAGGATAAAGAGTTTGGCATGTTTTGGGAATTGATTTTTAACGAGTATTCACTAACTAAAAAATTACTCTTGGTTGTCAGTGATTTTAAATCTTTAATGGAGAATGAAGCTGCTGGTAAAGCATCGATCAAAGCAAGGGAAGAAATTGTCCAGCCTTTACTTACCATTCAGCAATATGCACTGATGGAATTGCAAAAATTAAAGAACACCAAAAATCCAGATCAAAAGCAAATGGAAGTCATGGAAACCATGATTACCCGTTCGCTGTTTGGAAATATAAACGCCAGTAGAAACTCAGCTTAAGCTGATTGATAGAATGCAAACGCTTCTGCAAACAGTTCTTGTGGAACTTCGACATCGATGTCGGGTTTACCTATCGCTTTGAGTAGTACAAAATTAATACGCCCAGCTTTGTTTTTTTTATCGTGACGCAACAAGTCGATGATGGCTTTTTGATCTTCGGAACTGATCGTAATTATAGGATAAAAGCTCTTAAAAGTGTGTTTGATTTCATTTGCAGTAGCTGCTCTGAGTCCACTGCATTTAGTCGCTAGATAGGCTTCCAACACCATACCAATCGCAACGGCTTCACCGTGTAAAAGTCTTGCTTTGTCCGGAGAAGTGAGGTAATAGGATTCTATGGCATGCCCTAAAGTATGCCCGAAATTTAAGATTTTACGCAGGCCTTTTTCGTAGGGATCCTCCAATACAACTTTAGTTTTTTCAGCAACAGAGGGTTTGATGAACCCCTCTAGATTATGAGCGGACAAATCCGAAATTGTTTTCAGGGTGTTCCAATAGTCAGGATTTGCGATTAAGCCGTGTTTGAGCATTTCGGCAAAACCGCTTCTCAACTCTTCATGAACTAGGGTTTTGAGCCATTCAGCAGCGATTATAACCCCCTGAGGCTCTTGTATGATGCCGATTTGATTTTTTAATGCTCCTAGGTCAATCCCCGTTTTTCCTCCTACGGAAGCATCTACCATAGCCAATAGGCTGGTCGGAATATTGTAAAAATCAATTCCTCGCTTAAAAGTACACGCAACAAAACCACCGAGATCGGTCACTACACCTCCCCCTAGGTTGATCAGCACACTGTTTCGATCGGCTCCCTCGGCTGACAGTTCCTCCCACAAACTTTGGCAGCTTGTCAGGTTTTTATTTTCTTCACCAGCAGGCATTGTCAGTACTGCGGTTGGGATTATTGAAGAATACTCCAAAAAGCCTTTTAAACAATGCTTTTTGGTATTGTTATCTACCAAAATAAAAACAGAACTGTACTGCTTTGAATCTAAAACCGCTTTTAGGTCCTTAATTGCAGAAAGGCCGTATGTGATGTTAATTTGATCTTTCATCTTCAATGTGATGAATGCAAAAGTAAGGATAAATACGAGATGGAAGCAGGCAGTTTAGATTTGAGAAAGAATTTCTTTGAGTCGTTTTAATCCCTTGACTCTATCATTTTTATTGGCCTCTGTAGCCTTTTTACCTTCGCCTGCTCTAAAAAATCTGTATCCTGCCCCCTCGTAAATTACCGTTTCATAGGGTGCGCTGTTGTTTTCCATCGCAGTTTTACTTTGAGAAATGGTAACGTTTACTCTATTGTCGTTATCTCCGTAAAAAACATAGATTGGCACGCGAATATTTTGGTAAGCAGCAGCCTCTTTTGGTCCGGTTCCATAGCAAACAATTGCAGCCTCAATATCAGTTGATTGTGTCGCAAATTGGAAAGATTGACTGCCTCCCCCCAGCAAAAACCTAGGACTTACCTCTTTCCCTTCTAACATAGGGGAAAGCTTGACAGAGTCAACCAGGGGTGTGTGCTATCCTGGAATCCATCTCCTTCACTTTAATCCTATAAACCCATATATTTAAACGCCTAAAAACTCTTTTTAATACGCTCTAAATCTCTTTTATTGTCACGATCTTTAATCGTTTCTCTTTTGTCGTAAAGTTTTTTTCCTTTTGCCAGTGCGATCCTCAGTTTGGCGAATCCTTTGTCTGTGATAAACAAACGTAAGGGCACGATGGTTAAACCGGTATTTTGAACTTCGCGTTGTAGTTTTTTAAGCTCTTTTTTATTGAGTAAAAGCTTGCGCTGTGCTTTTGGTCGATGATTGTAACGGGTTCCAAAAGCGTATTCTTCTATATGCATATTGACCGTAAACAATTCACCGCGTTCATTGAATTCACAAAAACTTTCGGCAATGGAAGCCTTGCTGTTCCGGATTGATTTTATCTCTGTTCCGGTCAGTACAATACCCGCTGTGTATTCTTCTAAAAGCTCATACTCAAAGCGTGCCTTTTTATTTTTTATGTGGATTTCCTTTTGCACCCTGCAAAGGTAATACTAATCCTTTTAGGAGGATGCTTCACTGTTTCTAAAAACAAATTTTTCATCAAAATAGTCAACGGTTATTGGCTGACTTTTATCAAGTTTGTCGCCCAGCAAATCCTTACTCAATGGATTGAGTATCTGCTGTTGCAGCACTCTTTTTACTGGTCTGCCTCCGTATTGAGGATCAAAGCCTAGTTGTGCCAATTGATCTACAGCCTCCCCCGAAGCGCGAATACTGACTCCCTGGCTTTCAAGTCGTTTTGCAATAAGGTTGAACTGCAGCTTGACAATTTGCTTGATTTCCTTTTGGGTGAGGGGCGAAAACAGCACGATGTCGTCAATTCGATTTAAAAATTCGGGGCGAATCTGTACTTTGAGCAGTTTCATCACCTGCGCTTTGGCAGCTTTTTCCGCTTGTTCGAATTCAGGATTGGATTCAAAAGCTGCCTGTATCTCATGGCTTCCCAAGTTGCTGGTCATGATGATAAGGGTATTTTTAAAATCTGCCAAACGCCCCTTGTTATCGGTCAATCGACCTTCATCTAATACTTGTAAGAGCACATTAAAGGTGTCGGGATGCGCTTTTTCAATTTCGTCGAGTAGGACTACAGAATAGGGCTTTCTTCGAACAGCCTCTGTCAGTTGTCCGCCTTCCTCATAACCGACATAGCCTGGAGGAGCGCCTACCAATCGACTTACGGCGTGGCGTTCTTGGTATTCGCTCATATCGATACGAGTGATGTTATTTTCATCGTCAAATAACACCTCTGCAAGGGCTTTGGCGAGTTCTGTTTTGCCTACACCTGTAGTTCCCAAAAATAAAAAGCTACCAATGGGTCGGTTGCTGTGTTGTAAACCTGCCCTGCTTCTTCTGATGGCATCACTTACAGCAGTCACAGCTTTTTCTTGACCGATGAGGCGTTGGTGTAACACTTCTTCGAGTTTGAGCAGCTTTTCTTTGTCGGACTGCAATATTTTTCTCACAGGAACCCCGGTCCATTTGGCGACAACTTCTGCGATATCGTCATAGGTAACTTCTTCTTTAATCATACTGTCTTCCGATTGGTTTTTAGCTAAAGTCTCTTGAAGTTTTTGGATTTTATCCTCCGATTCCTGCAGTTTACCGTATCGGATTTCAGCTACGGTACCGTAATCGCCCTCACGTTCTGCCCGATCTGCCTCTGCCTTAAGGTTTTCAATCTCAATTTTTGTTTGCTGTATGTTATCTACCACTTCTTTTTCCTGGCTCCAACGGGCAAAAAGGGTTTTGCGTTCTTCTTTTAATTCGCTCAATTCCAGATTGAGTTTTTTGATCTTTTCTTGATNTTTTTCCCTTTTGATGGCGACCAGCTCAATTTCAATCTGACGAATTTTNCGNTCTAGTGTATCGAGTTCTTCAGGNTTGGAATTGATTTCCATACGCAACTTAGANGCTGCTTCATCCATCAAGTCAATAGCTTTGTCNGGNAAAAAACGATTGGTAATATANCGGTTGGAAAGAGCTACCGCNCCAATTATTGCCTCGTCTTTNATTCTNACCTTGTGGTGTGNTTCGTATTTTTCTTTTATCCCTCTTAAGATGGAAATTGNACTTTCAAGATCGGGTTCATCTACCATTACTTTTTGAAAACGGCGTTCTAANGCCTTGTCTTTTTCAAAGTATTTTTGGTATTCGTCCAGGGTGGTTGCGCCTATGGCGCGNANTTCGCCTCTTGCCAAAGCAGGCTTTAGAATATTGGCAGCATCCATGGCNCCTTCGCCNCCTCCGGCACCNACTAGGGTGTGNATTTCATCNATAAANAAGANCAAGTCTCCTGCACTTTGGGTGACTTCCTTGATGACNCTTTTTAAACGTTCTTCAAACTCACCTTTGTATTTGGCACCCGCAATCAANGCTCCCATATCAAGGGNAAAAATTTGTTTNTCTTTTAGATTTTCAGGNACATCNNNTTCAATAATTCTATGCGCCAATCCCTCGGCTATGGCNGTCTTACCTGTACCGGGTTCACCGACCAATATGGGGTTATTTTTNGTTCGNCTNCTNAAAATCTGAAGCAATCTGCGAATTTCCTCGTCTCGACCGATAACGGGGTCTAATTTTCNGTCTTTGGCTAGCTGATTNAGGTTTTTNGCGTATTTTTCTAGGNCGTTATAATTCTGCTCCGCAGAGGNTGAAGTGATTTTNTCTCCCTTTCGCAATTCTTTGATCACTTCTGTNAGGTTTGATTTTGTAATTCCTTGGTCCTNAAGGANTTTTGACACCGTACTTTTGGATTCANANAAGGCGATGAGTAAATGCTCTGTAGCAACGTATTCGTCTTTTTGCTTTTTGGCAATGGCAATNGCATTCATCAGTGTTTGCGNAGCTTTTTGGGAAAGCATTTGATTCCCTCCATTGACTTTAGGAAAACTTTTTAGTGNACTTTCATTCAATTGTTTTAAAAGCGCGGTATTGACATTGAGTTTAGAAAAGAGAAAAGGGATTACATTGTCATNGGTTTCAAGNATNCCTTGAAATANATGTTCGTTTTCAATTTGTTGGTGCTCNTTTTCAAANGCCCATTGNTGTGCAAATTGNACACNTTCTTGAGCTNTGGTGGTAAGATTATTCAGATTCATNGCAATTTTATTANTNANAACTTCAAAAGCTATTCCATTGATATTCAGNTGACTAAATGACAGTNTTTNAACTGTTTTTAGAGTCAATTTGACACTTTTATNGCTTTTTTAGCCNCTCAANAGTTNAAGNTAATACGTCTGTATAATGAGTTCTTTTGGGTNGGANNNTTAGATNGGTTTAGTGGATTCTTTNATTCTTGTTAATTACTTGTTTAAAANAATCTCTTAAAANCAAAAATATATGAGCACTTAGAGGCATTTATATGTAATTTTNNNGAATCAATTATCTATTTTATGACNNTACAAGACACAGCAGTATTTGATTTAATAAAGGAAGAGGAGCAACGTCAATTAAACGGAATTGAATTGATAGCCTCAGAAAACTTTACCAGTCCAGCNGTTATGGAAGCTACCGGTTCTGTACTGACCAACAAATATGCCGAGGGTTATCCNGGCAAGCGTTATTACGGAGGCTGTGAAGTAGTGGATGAAGTGGAGCGAATTGCAATAGAGCGCGCCAAAGAACTTTTTGGAGCAGCCTATGCCAATGTACAGCCTCACTCAGGTTCTCAGGCAAATACAGCTGTATTNCACGCTTTTTTAAAGCCTGGAGATAAAATATTAGGTTTTGATCTTTCACACGGAGGACATTTGACTCANGGTTCACCAGTTAATTTTTCAGGACGCCTTTACGAAGCTCATTTTTACGGAGTAGAGGAGGACACNGGACGTTTGGATTACGACCATATTTTAAANATNGCTCAAGAAGTAAAACCTCAGATGCTGATTGCAGGAGCCTCNGCTTANTCNAGAGATATTGATTTTGCAAAGTTCCGTGAGATCGCAGATGCAGTGGGAGCGTTTTTGCTCGCTGATATTTCCCATCCCTCAGGGATGATTGCTACGGGTATGTTGAGCAACCCCATNCCGCACTGCCATGTGGTTACGACNACTACTCATAAAACCTTAAGAGGTCCGCGCGGTGGCTTGATCTTANTGGGAGAAGATTTTGACAATCCTTTTGGATTGACCTTAAAAAATGGGAATCCTCAAAAAATGTCACATTTATTAAATATGGCTGTTTTTCCAGGTAACCAAGGTGGTCCTTTAATGCACGTGATTGCAGGGAAGGCTGTAGCTTTTCAAGAAGCTTTAGACCCCTCTTTTAAATCCTATATTGAGCAGGTTAGAAAGAATGCCCAAGCCATGGCAGCTACCTTTGTTGCCAAAGGGTATCACTTGATTTCTGGAGGAACGGACAACCACATGATGTTGATCGACTTGCGCAATAAAAACATCACGGGTAAAGACGCTGAAAAGGCTTTGGTCAGAGCGGAAATTACCGCAAATAAAAATATGGTTCCTTTTGACAATAAATCTCCTTTTGTGACCTCAGGAATTCGCGTCGGGTCAGCAGCCATTACGACACGGGGACTTAAAGAAACTGAAATGGCAACTATTGTAGATTTTATCGACAGAGTCATTCAAAACCATGATAACAAAGCTGAACTTCAAGCCGTGGCTCAAGAAGTGCATTCCTTGATGGAAGGAAGACCCTTGTTTGTGGCTTAGATTTTACTCAAATAGATCCAATATACTATCGGGAATCAACTCAGGTTTTTGGTTAATTGGATTGATGTAGCACCATTGGGTACTGCAAACAGCAAGTAGTTTTTGCTCAGCATTAAAAATTTCAACGATGCGTTCTGACAACACTCCACGACTTTGTTTGACATGGGTTTTAAGTGTGAGCGTGTCACCCATAAGTGCAGCTTGTTTATAGGTGATGGAGTGACTTCGTACTACCCAGACCCCTAAAGGTTTATCTATATTTTGAATCAATGCTTCCCAATGGTTGTGGGCAGCGTATTGTACCCAATAGAGGTATTGAATATTATTGACATGACCTAAGGCATCAATATGCTCAGGAAGGACCTCGGTGGTCATATTATACGACTTCATTATTTAGGGAAGATCTTTACCTCGAATAGCTTGTCCCAGTTTTTTCCAGTCACAAAAAATGTTTTTCGAACGGGATGGTAGGCAATTCCATTAAATACATTGAGTTCTTGATGCTGGGTAACTTTTTCTTTTAGCCCTGAAAAATCGACTACACCTTCTACTGCACCGCTTTTAGGGTCTATGATCACCACCACATCTTTCTGGAATTGGTAGGTGTTGGCATAGATTTTTCCATCAACCCATTCCAGTTCATTAAGATTTTTTAAAGTGGTTTTATGGGTCATGACCTGTATATTTCCACGCTCTTTATATGTTTGCCCATCCAAGGTCCAAATTCGGTTGCTCCCGTCTGATTTATATAGATCATTGCCGTCATTACATAATCCCCAACCTTCTTGACTGGCTTCAAACGGAAATGATTTTTGCATTTCCAGATGTTGTTTATCGTAGACAAAACCCTGCTTGGCCTTCCAAGTGAGTTGTATGACTTTATCTTCCAATACTGTCAAACCCTCACCGAAATAAGCAGCATCCAAAGGTTTGTTGATCGTGGGTTTCCCCGTTTGGTAATCCACCAACCTCAGACTAGACTTACCATTAAGTCCTGTACTTTCATATAAAAGTTCACCGTCAAATTCCAATCCCTGTGTATAGGCTTTGATATCGTGAGGATAACTGACTAATATCTCATAGGTATATAAAACTGGAGGTTTGGGAGCGAGTAGGGTAAGGGTTGTAGAAGTTTCAATGGCCTGGTCTCCTTGACTAATTAATGCTTTTAGAGTGTGTATTCCCAGAGGCTCATCGCTAAAGCTGTGGTTGGCTTCTATGGGTTGATTGTTTAAAAAGTAAGCTACAGTTGTGCCTTCCAGTATTTTATTGAGTTTGAGGTCAAGAGTATCTCCCCAAGTGGCTTGATTTCCTTTGAGGCCAGTTTTAATTTTAACATTGGGAGTAGTCGGTCCTCCACATTTCATCAAAAAGAGGATAAAGGTGAAATAAACAAAGCTTTTCATGGGCAAATGGCGCTTGAATTATTAAGCATGATTCATTTCAAAATTAAGCAATTAAAATGATTGTTGAACTCATTTGAAGGGCTTATATTTGTCACGGGCAAGTCCTACACAACCAGCTCCTGCTGAATCCCCCAGGGTGGGAACACAGCAAGGGTAGGCGGTCGTAGCGGTGTGATGTGGGTCGCTTGCCCATTTTTAATCAACAGCAAATGCCTAAAGTCGTGTTAATTAGTGGTGCTTCCTCAGGCCTTGGTTTGGCCACCGCACTTTACTTGCACGAAAAAAACTATAGGGTTTTTGGAACCAGTCGCAAGCCCGAACAATACCAAGAGCAGTATCCCTTTACTTTTTTAGCCTTGGAAAATACGGACGCTGAAAGCATTCAAAATTGTGTCGCTGCCGTACTCGACCAAGAAGGTAGATTGGATGTTTTGATCAATAACGCTGGAGTCGGGATCACAGGACCCATGGAGGAAATTGAATTGTCGGCTGTTCAGCAACATTTTGAGGTCAATTGTTTTGGTCCTTTGCAACTCATACAAGGGGTACTTCCTCAAATGCGTAAACAACAAGAGGGACTGATCGTCAACATTACATCCATTGCTGCTGATATGGGATTACCGTTTCGCGGACCCTATTCTGCAGCAAAAGGTGCTCTAGAACGAATGGCTGAAGCATTGCGTATGGAGACTAAAGCCTTTGGAATTCGGATTTGCAATCTGGCTCCGGGTGACTTTGTATCCAATATTGCAGAGCGCAGGCATTACGCCAAACTAAAAGAGGACTCTCCCTATTACAAAACCTACGAATTCAGCTTGGAGCAGATGAACGAACACGTTGATAACGGCATCGATCCAAAAGAAATTGCCCACCAGCTGGAAGCTCTAATCCACAACTCAAATCCCAAAGTACGCTATAAAGTAGGAGCTCCTTTACAAAAACTCTCAGGGATTTTAAAAAGCCTGCTCCCAAGTCGTATCTTTGAAAAACTTTTAATGAATCATTACAAATTATAAGACCGTCTTTTATGAAATTTTTTATCGACACAGCCAATTTAGATCAAATCCGTGAAGCCCAGGCCATAGGGGTATTAGACGGTGTTACGACCAACCCATCCTTGATGGCTAAAGAGGGAATTACAGGCACCAACAATATTCTAAAGCACTATGTGGCTATCTGTGAAATTGTAGACGGTGATGTTTCAGCTGAAGTTATAGCCGTAGATTTTGAAGGAATGGTACGTGAAGGAGAAGCTCTCGCTGCTTTACACCCTCAGATAGTCGTTAAAATTCCAATGACCGAAGAGGGAGTCAAAGCCCTAAAATACTTTTCAGATGCAGGCATCAAAACCAATTGTACTCTTGTCTTTTCAGTAGGACAAGCACTACTTGCTGCCAAAGCAGGAGCAACTTATGTTTCCCCTTTTATCGGACGACTGGACGACAACTCAACCGATGGGCTGGATCTGATTGAAGATATCCGTTTGGTCTATGACAACTACGCTTATGAAACGGAAATTTTAGCGGCTTCAGTGCGTCATACCATGCATATCGTAAACTGTGCTAAAATTGGTGCCGATGTGATGACTGGACCCTTGTCTGCGATCAAAGGATTGTTAAACCATCCCCTTACCGATATCGGTTTGGCAAAGTTTTTAGCAGATCATAAAAAAGGGAATTAAGCTTACAGACCCTTTAGAAGCGACTCAAAGTTTGTATCGGAAAAATTCCCAAAGCCTTCGATCAGCCTACCTTTTCCGTCGATGATGATGGCTTTATTAAGCAGGGTCAGTACCCAAGCTTTACTTGCATTTTCAAAATTAACGAGAGCATACTGATTAACTTTATCGACTTCCATAATTTTTTGGACTTCGTCCACCATGGTATTAAAGGGTTGAATACAAATCCCTATAAATCGAATATCGGGGAAGTTTGCTTTAAATTTAGCAACTCGTTCAAGGCTAGTGCGGTACTGGTTCATTTGTGTTTGAGACCAGAAGTAAAGTACGGTTTTCTGGCCATTGGCGAGGGAAGCGCTATTGACCGTATCACGAGTTGCGTTTTGCAGCAATACTTTTGGGAGTACTTTTTTAGGCTCCATTCGATTGATGTCGTTATGCAGATCCAATACCTCTGCGAGGTAAACAGGGGAGCTGTTTACGGTGGTATAAAACTGTAAAAAGCGTTCGTGTTGCCCGTGATTTTCAAAGGTTAAAATTTCTTCAAATGCGATAGCCCGAGCCAGATTGTTTCGCAATAAGCTTCCCCCAATAAATTTGTCTAAGACCTCTAGTCGCTTGATGTTAAAGTCCGTCGTTTGTTTAATCTGAAAGTAAGTGGAGCCGGGTTCTACAGTCTCTTGATTAATGTAGTTTAGCACATAGTTGACATAGGGATCAAAAAAAGCCAAATCATTGTCGCTATAATTTAAATATTGACGAAAACCAAAGTAAAGGCTGTCTTGTTCAGCGGTCCACTTTGTTCCTCTTAGCAAGGCATAGCGTTCGCGGATTGTTGCATAAGGGTAGATATAAGCTGCCTGTGTCACTTTTTGAGCAATAGGTGAGAGGGTATTTAAAGAGTCCATACCGATCCAAAGCTCTTTTTTTTCCAAAAGCATGGAGTCTAATAAGCGGCTAAATGTTTTTTGATCACTAGCGTATTTTGAAGATAAAAATTGGTTTTCCTTTTCTTGTCTGAGAAAGAGTTCCATCAAAAAATTATTTTTAGAGGCGCCCTTTCCGGAATAGACAACGGATTCGTCGAATGTGGCGGCATTGATTCGCACCCAAAGGCTATCACCTTGTTCTAATAGTAGAGATTGATACTCCGGCAGATGTTCGAGTTTAAAAATGCCATTGGACAAAGAGTCATAATATTTTTGAAAACGCAGTTGTTCGTCCAGCTCAAACATGTCAACAATCTTATTTCCTTCATATAATGTCACTGTTCTTGAGGAAGGATTAATGATTTGCCCGGCAATAAATACGCGTTTGTTGTTATTTTCTTTTCCAGTACAAGAAAAAACAAATAAGGTTAAAACCAGTCCGAGAAAACCCACTCTTTTCATGCCTCAAAAATACAATTTTTAACATTTAAAAAATATGGGAAGACGTTAAATCCCTCCCAAGGTTTTGTGTAAGTTTGCAGCGTAAAAAGAAAATTATGCTATCGGTTTCGAATCTTTCTATACAATTTGGAAAACGCGTCTTATTCGATGAAGTCAACGTGAGCTTTACACCTGGTAATTGCTACGGTATCATTGGGGCAAATGGTGCTGGAAAATCCACTTTTTTAAAAATCATTTCCGGCAAACAAGACGCCAATTCTGGGAGTGTTCACCTAGAGCCCGGTAAGCGACTTTCTGTTTTAGAGCAAAACCATAACGCTTGTGACGAATACCCTGTACTTGAAACCGTACTCAGAGGAAACAAGACTTTGTTTGACGTCAAAACAGAAATGGATGCTCTATATGCTAAAGAAGATTTTTCTGACGCTGATGGCGAACGCGTAGGCGTTCTCCAATTGGAATACGAAGAAATGAATGGATGGAATGCAGAAAGCGAAGCGGCTGCCCTACTATCTAATTTAGAGATTACTGAGGACTTGCATTACAAATTAATGAACGAACTGGACGGCAAGCAAAAGGTGCGTGTATTACTTGCTCAAGCCCTTTTTGGAAATCCTGATGTACTCATTATGGATGAGCCTACGAATGATTTGGATTACGACACGATCATGTGGCTGGAGAGTTTCCTTGCGAATTACGACAATACAGTGATTGTAGTTTCTCACGACCGACACTTTCTCGATGCGGTTTGCACACATATTTCAGATATTGATTTTGGAAAAATCAATCACTTTTCTGGGAATTATACATTTTGGTATGAATCCAGTCAGTTAGCGGCACGCCAAAGAGCCCAGCAAAATAAAAAATCAGAGGAGAAAAAGAAAGAGTTGCAAGAGTTTATTGCCCGTTTTTCTGCCAATGTTGCGAAGTCCAAACAAGCAACTTCACGCAAGAAGATGATTGATAAATTGGACATTGAAGAAATTAAGCCTTCAAGCCGAAGATATCCTGCCCTTATTTTTGAGCAAGATCGGGAGGCTGGTGATCAAATTTTAAACATTGAACAACTCTCTGCCTCACTTGACGGAGCAAGCCTGTTTAAAAACGTAAACCTCAACTTGGCCAAAGGAGATAAGGTAATTGTCCATTCAAAGGATACAAGAGCTTTAGAAGCTTTTTACAATATCCTTATGGGAGAGATTCAAGCGGATTCAGGTACTGTTTCTTGGGGAATAACGACCTCTCAGGCTTATTTACCTGTTGATCACGATGATTATTTTGAATCTCCAGTATCTTTAGTAGAATGGCTGCGTCAATACGCCAAAACTGAGGAAGAGCGAGAAGAAGTTTTTCTGAGAGGCTTTTTAGGAAAAATGCTTTTTAGTGGAGAAGAGGCACTCAAAATGTCAAATGTCTTGTCGGGAGGTGAAAAAGTGCGCTGTATGCTGTCTAAAATGATGATGGAACGCGCCAATGTCTTGGTCCTTAACGAACCCACCAACCACCTGGACTTGGAATCCATTACTGCGTTTAATAATTCCTTAAAGAATTTTAAAGGAACCTTGTTGTGCAGTACGAGTGATCATGCTTTTGCTCAGACCTTAGGCAACCGTATCGTAGAGCTAACACCCAAAGGTATGATTGACAGGCATATGAGTTTTGATGAGTACATGACTGATCCTAAAATCAAAGAACTTCGGGAAAAGCTATACCACTAACTTAGGTAAAGATAAAGTAAGTACTGATTACGATTACGGTAATGATCAATCCCATAAGACGAACGGGCTTCCATTGAGAAATATCGACTTGCTCTGTATATTGTTGCACATAAGCTTCCTTACGTGGCGTAAGTTTTCCAATCAATAGCATCAGTCCTATATTAAACAAGAAGATGATGGCCATAATATGTAAATAGTGGGGATATTCTCCGCCCCATGCTTCTACATACCCTTTTAAGAAAAATTGACTGAAAGAATACATCACAACTCCGACTCCCATAGCAATTTTAGCAGCAATAGGAGGGACGTATTTGGTTAGGTAGCCTACAAGGATTATAGTCAATATGGGTATGGTATAACAACCGTTGATTTCTTGAAGGTATCCAAACAGTCCTTCTGGTGCATTGGCAATTGATGGTGCAATAACCATAGAAAGTATGGCCAATCCGATACCAAAAGTCTTTCCTGCTTGTACTACTTGAACTTCTGACGCCTCTTTATTGATGTATTGTTTGTAAATATCCAGTCCAAAAAGGGTGACAGAGCTGTTTAATGCAGAGTTAAAAGAACTTAAAATAGCTCCAAAAAGAACTGCTGCAAAAAAGCCTAAGAGTACAGGAGGCAAGACTTTGTTGACTAACATCCCGTAGGATTGGTCTCCCTGACTGGGATCTAAAGTATCTCCAAAAATGTAAAACGCAATAAGTCCAGGTAAGACCACAATTAGCGGGCCTAAAATTTTAATAAAGGCGGCGAGTATAAGCCCTTTTTGCCCCTCTACTAGATTTTTAGCACCCAAGGCCCTTTGGATGATGGCTTGGTTGGTGCCCCAATAAAACAATTGTACCAATACCATACCCGTAAACAGGGTACTGAATGGAATGGCAGAATCTGAAGCTCCCATAGCCTTAAATTTAGAGGGATCATTGGCATATAAAGCTTCAATACCAGTGGCCATACTACCGTCACCTATATATATGAGACCAAAAATAGGAATCATTAAACCGCCAATGAGTAAACCTATGGCATTTACAGTATCAGAAACCGCAACGGCTTTTAGGCCACCAAAGATGGCGTAAATGGAGCCCACTATACCAATGGAACACACAGTTAAAACTAAAGTTTGACTTTGTTCCATTTGGAAAAGNGTGTTNAAATCGAANATTCCAATCAATGCAACTGCNCCCGAATAGAGCACAATAGGAAGTAGGACGACTACATANCCGCTTAAAAACAGCCCTGAGGTGATGGACTTGGTCATGGTGTCATAACGCCGTTCNAGGAACTGTGGAATGGTAGTCAGCCCACCTTTAAGGTAGCGGGGTAATAAAACGAGGGCNGTCACGACCATTGCTATNGCAGCAAGGGTCTCCCAGGCCATTACCAATATTCCTTCGTTGTAAGCAGAGCCGTTTAGCCCTACGAGTTGTTCGGTAGAAAGGTTGGTCAATAATAATGAAGCGGCAATTACGGGTCCTGTAAGGCTACGCCCACCNAAAAAATATCCGTCTTCGGATTGTTCATTTGTTGATNTGGTAGCAAGATAGGCTACTANACCCACAAGNAGAGTGAAGGCTATAAAGATGACAAATTGCATAGGGAAAGTTTAAATCAATGTTTGNCCTTAAATNTANGAAAACAATTTTAAAGTCNGAGTTCTANAGCAATTTCTCTCGCTTTNTCGAACTCATCGGGATGTACCCAAACTTCCTGATCAGTGNAAAGAGTNCCAAACCCGGCTAGACGCGCTGATTCAGCCTGGTCTTTTACGACTGGGACGATCCCCACAGTGTCAAGAANACCACAGAGTTTAGCAACGTCCATGGCGGTGCCGTAAAACAATTTCNTGTAGGTCTGGGACATAANTTATGGGGTGTNATGATTTATTATACTTACTATTCCAAATAGCGGGATTAAAATTTTTACCTAATGCAAAACCGTAAAATAAGACAATTGACGCTATGGCTTTAAACATAAAAAAGTACAGCATCATATATGAAGCCTGGTCTGGCGTTTTGGTGAATAAACCCATAGGAGTGATTTCTGTTGCAACCCAACTCACTGCCAATACGGTAAGTAAAAGATTCCANATATTTTTAAAAGGCCACATCAATAACTTTCGAAGAGGATGTAAGTCGTTTCCCCACTTGTGNACTAAGTAGTAATANTNATTTCCNATNGGAACAAAAAGNAGGGGATCGTCTTTACGCTCTAATCTAAAAAGAACAGAAGGTGCCATGACTTTAAAGTTAGCAAGNACTGTACCATGATCAGTTTCAATTTTGTTGATAGCTTGATGTGCACTCTCCGGCAAGTCATTTTTAAAATACTTAATATCCAAGAAACGCAAGCGATAATCAATACATACTTCTCGGATTTGATCCAGATGATAAATTCTATGAGATTCTAACTGATCAAAATCAAAACTGTTTTGAGTTTTAATATCTAAAGCGTCAATGAGTTGCTCAAAAGAAAGGCTGTTCTGGGAAGTACGCACTTTGCTTCGCGTCTTGTTCAGTACTTCTTCTAGATTGGTTTTAGGTAGTAAATTCAACATCATCATTCAATTTCATTTANACAAAAATAGCATAATTATTGCTAAAAAAAAGCTTTCTAGTACAGAAGTAATTAACGGAGCTCAGCCTGAAAGGCTTCTTTAAAGTTTTTAAGGAGCTTATCCATTATTTTATCTACCTGTTTGTCCGTAAGAGTCCTATTTTTATCCTGAAAGGTAAAGTTGATTCCGTAGGACTTTTTTCCTTGGGGTAAATTTTTACCCTCATACACATCAAAAAGAGTTACCGCAGTAAGAATTTTACGTTCAGTTTTAAAAGCGACCATTTCAAGCTCTTTAAAAGTGACTTCTTCATCTATTAGTAAGGCAAAATCTCGACGTACAGATGGAAATTTGGCAACCTCTTCGAATTGGATATTTTTTGAAAAGGCATTTTGAGTGAGCTTGTCCCAATTTAATTCTGCGACGTATACATCTCGATCGATTCCGAATTGATTGTTTAATTCAGCAGATATAAGGCCAAAGCTTCCATAGACTTGTTTGTGATGCACTAAGGCAAAAGGCATATCGAACTGTGGGCTGTCCAATGCCTCAAATTCAAGCTGGTAATACCCTAGTGTGATAAACAAATCTGATAGCAAGCCCTTAAAGTAGAAGAACGGGTCTGTTTCTTCCTTTTGTCCCCAAAAGGACTCGAATACTGCACCACAGAGACTTAGGCTTAAGCGTTTTTCTTCTATAAATTTTCCCTCTTTTTTTCCGTATACATTCCCAAACTCATACAACTTGAGATTTTTGTTTTGACGGTTGAGGTTAAAAGCAACGACCTCCAAAGCTTGGTGAATTAGGGATTGCCTCATTTTTGACAATTCTTGACCAAGAGGATTGACAAGGGTTACGCTGCTGTAAAAGTCTGCAGTATAGTCTGGAGAAGCTAAAGAATTGTTTATAGTTTCATAAAAACCCAAACTCGAAAGTTGTTTGGCAATCGTATTTTCCAACTTATGGACACTTTTCCATTGGTATTCAGGATTGGCCTCAAAGAGCAGTGGTCTTTCTTTTAATTGATTATAGCCATAAACTCTTAAAATCTCCTCAATGACGTCTGCAGGTCGGGTAACATCAACTCTATAGCGTGGGATGGTCATTCCTATTCCAGTTTCAGAAACATTGTTGATTTCAATTTCCAAAGCGTTGAGTATGGCATTTAGATCCTTATCCTCAATTTTTTGCCCAATGGTTTGTTCTAGTTTTTCGTAGCTCAAGAAAATTTGAGCAGCAGCTTCTAAAGGTTTGGAGAATTCTTGAACTTCACTCGAAATTTCACCACCGCCTAGCTGTTTGATTAAAATCGCTGCACGCTTCAANGCGTTTATTCCGATTTCAGGATCGACACCTCGCTCAAATCGGAAAGAAGCATCAGTATTGAGTCCGTGGTATTTGGCAGTTTTACGAATGCTTACCGGATCAAAATAAGCACTTTCTAAAAAGACCGAAGTGGTAGTGTCACTAACTCCCGAATCCTTTCCACCAAATACTCCAGCGATACAATGCCCTTGATTGTCATCTCCTATGACCAGGTCTTGGGATTGTAATTTCCGCTCTATATCATCTAAGGTTGTAAAAGGGGTTCCTTCTTCAAAGGTTTTTACCACTACTTGATTTTGAATTTTACTTGCATCAAAGGCATGAAGTGGTTGTCCTAATTCATGCATCACATAGTTGGTGACGTCAACAATATTATTTTTTGGGTTAATTCCAATGGCTTTTAATCTATTTTGCAGCCATAGCGGTGAGGGAGCCACTTTTAGGTTGGAAATCGTTACTCCGTAATATTGCGTGCACTTTTCTGGGTCTTCTACCTTTACGGGAATGGTATTTTGAGTGTTGTCTACATGAAAAGACGAGGTCTCAGGATACGACCATTCAAAAGGTATTTGTCTCAGCATACACAGGGCTTTGAGATCCCTTGCAACGCCCAGGTGGCTCATTGCATCTGCGCGGTTGGGGGTTAAACCAATTTCATATACGCTGTCTTCTTCTATATCAAATAGGGCTGCAGCTGGTGTACCGACTTTTTGATCTTGGTCTAAAACCATTATTCCGTCATGGTTGTCTCCAAGCCCTAGTTCATCTTCGGCGCAGATCATGCCCATACTGACTTCACCGCGAATCTTACTCTTTCCGATTTTAAGTTCTTTTCCGTCTTGAAATGTAAGTTTGCTACCCACTGTCGCTACTAAAACTTTTTGCCCCTTGGCTACGTTGGGCGCACCGCAGACAATAGGCACTACTTCATCCCCTAGGTTTACCTCGGTCTTTTTGAGTCGGTCTGCATTAGGATGTTGTTCGCAGTTCAATACTTCTCCCACGACTACACCTTTAAGACCACCTTTGATGCTTTCAAACTTTTCAATGCCTTCAACTTCAAGCCCAAGGTCTGTAAGCATCACACTAATTTCTTCTTTGGGAAGATCTACCTTTATAAATTGTTGTAACCAGTTATGAGATATTTTCAAGAAAAATAATTTAGAACTTTANTGATGCAAATATAAGAATCTATCCTGCCATTTTTAGCTTATGAAATTCCAAATATTNGATTCGAATTTTAAAGCAGAAAGCGTTCTTTTAATACACTGATGATCAGCATCTTTCAGTGAAGCATCCTCTTTTAAGATTCGCAAAGCCTGATCTCGAGCTGCTTTGAGTAAGGCTTGATCTTGGATCAAATCTGCTATTTTGAATTGTAGAATCCCACTTTGCTGGNTACCCATAATGTTTCCAGGGCCTCTTAATTTTAGATCGACTTCAGCAATTTTAAAACCGTCATTGCTTTTGGTCATGGTCTCCATACGCATTTGTGCTTCTCTGGAGAGTTTGGAACNGGTCATTAAAATNCAATAACTCTGATNAGCACCTCTTCCCACTCGTCCTCGAAGCTGATGGAGTTGGGAGAGACCAAAGCGCTCTGCACTTTCTATAATCATCACTGAAGCATTGGACACGTTGACTCCAACTTCAATTACGGTAGTGGCTACCATGATTTGTGTTTTTCCTTGGACAAAGCGCTCCATTTCATAGGTTTTATCCTCTGATTTCATCTTACCGTGTAATATACTGATTTGATAATCGGGAGTGGGAAAGCTTCGCGACAAACTTTCGTATCCATCCATCAAATCCTTATAATCCAACTTTGANGATTCTTGAATCAACGGATAAACAATGTAGACTTGACGTCCTTGGGCAATTTGTTCTCTGAGAAAAGCAAAGACTTTTAATCTATTGGCATCTGTACGGTGCAAGGTTTTGACTATTTTCCTTCCGGGTGGGAGTTTGTCAATAACTGATAAATCCAGATCGCCGTAAACGCTCATGGAAAGTGTTCGTGGAATNGGTGTTGCAGTCATTACCAGCACATGTGGAGGCATTTCATTTTTTTGCCAAAGTTTGGCGCGTTGGGCAACTCCAAAGCGGTGCTGTTCNTCTATGATTGCCAAGCCCAGTTGTTTAAACTGAACCGTATNTTCAAACACGGCATGGGTACCAATTAANATATTCAATTCACCATTTTGCAGCCCCTGATGAATGGATTCTCGNTCTTTTTTNGGGGTACTCCCNGTCAATAGTGCAACAGTTAAGTTTATTTTTTTTAACTGAGCAGANAATGATTGGNAATGCTGTTGAGCTAAAATCTCAGTTGGGGCAACAAGACAAGCCTGATAATTNTTGTCTATNGCAATAAGCATAAGAAGCAAAGCGACGATGGTTTTNCCNGAGCCTACATCTCCTTGTAACAAGCGATTCATTTGTCTACCCGTACCCATATCTAAACGTATTTCTTTGATTACTCGCTTCTGAGCTTCGGTCAGTTCAAAAGGAAGATGGTCCGTAAAGAAATTGTTAAAATTTGATCCTACCTTTTCAAAGAGATGCCCTTTGATTTTTTGTTTGCGCTGGACGTTTTTGAGAACCAGTTGCATTTGCATATAAAAGAATTCTTCAAATTTTAATCGTATTTGTGCACGTGTAAGCTGGTGCTGTTCGTCAGGGAAGTGAATTTGTCGCAGTGCTTGATTCTTTGAGATCAGTTTATACTGATTTAACAAAGCCTTTGGTAAGGTTTCTGAAAACGCCTGACTCTGTGTTTGCAGTAATTGTACTACCATTTTTTGAATCACCTTTTGAGAAATCCCTTTATTGATTAATTTTTCTGTGGAGGGATAAATGGGATAAAATGAAATTTTTAGATTTTTTTGAAAATTCTGTTCCAGTTCCAGTTCGGGATGTGGCATGCTTGCTTTTCCTTTAAACCAATTTAAACGCCCAAAAATGACATAGTCTTCATTAATTTTAAGCTGGTCTCGAATCCATTGATGACCTCGGAACCATACCAATTCCATTTGCCCTGTATGGTCTTTAAAAGTAGCGACCATACGTTTTCCTCTTTTTTGCTGAATAAAGGATATGGCAGTAATTCTCCCTTTGATTTGAATTTCTGCATTGTTTTGAGGAAGTTCATTGATGGGGTAGAAGCGACTTCTGTCGATATAGCGGTTCGGAAAAAAATGCAAAAGGTCTTGGTAAGTTCTCAATTGCAATTCTTCCTTTAGCAAACGCGCACGCTCAGGGCCTACTCCCTTTAAATAAACCAGTGCGGTTTGCATTGCATCCATATTATTTCTTAATTTTAGGTAGTTTAGTCTACGTGTAAATTTAATTAGTAAACCCGAATATTAAGACATGCGAGCATTGGTTATTTTAGGAGGAGGAAGCAAAGGAGCCTTTGCATGAGGAATCGCACAGTATTTATTGGAAGAAGAAAAATAGTCCTATGATTTGTTTTTAGGCACTTCGACCGGAAGCTTGCTCATTTCGTTGTTCCCTGGATAAGATATCTTTTACTGTCGACTGCTCTTTAAGGTTAGATGCCGTGTAATGCCCTGTGGTGTCAATTTATATTACAAATACAAAACAGTAGCCAAGACAAGGATTTCTTTCAATACATACAGCAGTATTGTCAATTCCCGTGGCAGCACAAAAAAAAAGAGACATAAAAGGAATAATGACTTCATTTTTGGCGATATAAAAACATTGTACTGATAAATTAAAACTTATTTTAGTGCAATCAGGTCTTTTAACTTTTCTTTAAAAAAGGAAAAAAATACATTCTTTAGAGGAATGGATTTTGATAAAAAGTTGGACTATTTTACTTTGATTTTAAAAAGTCTACAGCTAGATTGGACAAGGCTTTTACTCCAAGTTTCATACTATCGTCGTCCACGATAAAAGAAGGCGTGTGGTGCGAGGGTGCTTCACTTTCCTTTATGTCTATGGGAGTGCCTCCTAAGAAAAAGAATAGTCCCGGAACTTCATTTTGGAAGTACGAAAAATCTTCTGCGCCTGTTATCGCGTTAATTTCGTAAACATTTTCCTTTCCAGCTACCCGCTCTAAGGTCGGGATCATTTTTTCGGTGAGGGCTTCGTTGTTAAATGTAATATCAGCACCATCTTGAATGTCTACGGCAGCTTCAGCACGATAGGCTTGAGCAATGGCAGGAACCATTTCTTGCATTCGTTTACGAATCAATTCTTTCATGTCTTTATTTAGTGTTCTAATAGTTCCAATCATCTCCAAGCTTTCCGGGATGATATTAAAACGAATACCAGAATGTATAGACCCTACAGAAATAACTGCTCCTTCTTCCGTCAGTTCAGACTCCCTACTGATAAGGGTTTGAAGCCCATTGATGATTTGCGCGCTAGTGACGATAGGATCTACGCTTTGCCACGGGGTTGAACCATGTGCTTGTTTTCCCTTAACCTTAATGACAAAACGCTGAGAGGCAGCCATCATACCTCCCGGTTTGTAAGTGATTTTCCCAACATGAGTTCCTGAATTGATGTGCAATCCAAAAATGGCGTCCACCTTGGGGTTCTCAAGCACTCCTTCTTTTACCATTAATTTAGCCCCACCTTCTTCTCCTGGAGGCGGTCCTTCCTCAGCCGGTTGGAAGATAAACTTAACCGTACCTGGAAAATTTCTGTTTTTGGATAATACCTCTGCAACCCCCATTAATATCGCTACATGGGTATCATGACCACAGGCATGCATTACTCCGGTTTCTTGACCGTTAAAAACTGAGGTAACTTCTGATTTATAGGGCAGGTCATTGCGTTCGACAACAGGAAGCGCATCCATATCAGCTCTTAAGGCAACAACTTTCCCACTTTTTTTTCCTTTTAAAATTCCGACTACCCCAGTATGTGCAACACCCGTTTGAACTTCCATTCCTAGTGATTTTAGGTGAGTTGCTACATATTCCGATGTCTTAAATTCGCGATTTGACAACTCTGGATTTTGATGGATATGGTGACGCCATTTGATGACTTTTGATTCTACCTGATCGATATCAGTAGAATTTATTTGTGAATGGAGAAGTAAACTGCTTACTAAAAAGCCAAGGACTAAAAATATGTTGGTTGTTTTCAAGATGTTTTTTTTCTAAATATAGATGTTTATAATTAATTTGTGATTTCGAGGCAGGAAAATAGATATTCCCTACTTTTAAACCTTCTATGAAAAACATTCCTGAAGCCTATTTAGATTCTTTAAACGAAGCCCAAAAGGCCCCAGTGCTTCATAAAGACGGACCTTTAATTGTGATTGCAGGCGCAGGCTCGGGAAAAACCAGAGTGTTGACATATCGTATCGCTCACCTTATGGCGTCTGGAGTGGATTCTTTTTCAATTTTAGCCTTGACTTTTACAAATAAGGCAGCACGCGAAATGAAGGGTAGAATTGCGGATTTGGTAGGTGAAAGTGAAGCAAAAAACTTGTGGATGGGAACATTTCACTCTGTATTTGCCCGAATCTTAAGACATGAAGCCGATAAGCTAGGCTTTCCCTCAAACTTTACAATTTACGATACTCAGGATTCTGACCGTCTGATTTCCTCCATTATCAAGGAAATGGGGCTGGATAAGGAGATTTATAAGTACAAACAAATTCGCAGTCGGATCTCAGCCTTTAAAAATAGTTTAATCACAGTCAAAGCCTATTTTAACGACTACGACCTTCAAGAAGCAGACACCATGTCCAAGCGACCCAAAATGGGTTCAATCTACAAAGAATATATAGATCGTTGTTTTAAGGCAGGTGCCATGGATTTTGATGATTTACTATTGCGAACTAATGAGCTTTTAAACCGCCATCCTGACGTATTAGCAAAATACCAGGACCGTTTTCGGTACATTTTAGTGGATGAGTACCAGGATACTAACCATTCCCAGTATTTAATTGTAAGGGCATTGTCTGACCGCTATCAGAACATCTGTGTGGTTGGAGATGATGCTCAAAGTATTTATGCGTTTAGAGGGGCAAATATCAACAATATACTCAATTTTCAAAAGGATTATGATGATGTTGCGCTTTACCGGCTTGAGCAAAATTACCGCTCTACTAAAACTATTGTAAACGCTGCAAATTCCATCATCAGTCACAATAAAACCAAAATTGATAAGGTCGTCTGGACGTCCAATACTGAAGGTGCTCCAATACAATTAAATCGATTGACCACAGATGCAGAGGAAGGTCGGCACGTAGCCTCAAGTATTTTTGAGTTTAAGATGCAGGAGCAACGTAAAAATGCCGATTTTGCTATTTTATACCGAACCAATGCGCAGTCTAGAGCGATGGAAGACGCCTTGCGTAAAAGGGATATCCCTTATCGTATTTATGGGGGTTTATCTTTTTATCAGCGCAAAGAAATCAAGGATGTCCTGGCTTATTTGCGACTTATTGTCAATCCTAAAGACGAGGAAAGTCTTAAAAGAGTAATCAATTATCCAGCACGGGGAATAGGACAAACGACAGTTGATAAACTAGTGGTTGGCTCAAAGCTTCACGAACTTTCCCTGTTTGAAACAGTGAGTAGGGCTAAAGAATTGGCTATTCCCGTGAATGTAGGAACACTGAAAAAGCTGTCTAATTTCACAACCCTTATCCAGCGCTTTCAAATTGAAAATGAAGGTTTAAATGCCTTTGAAATTGCGGATTTGGTCACTAAAAAAATTGGTTTGGTACAAGAGCTTAAAAAAGATGCCACCCCCGAAGGTATCGCCCGTATCGAAAATGTCGAAGAATTGCTTAACGGTATTCGAGATTTTACAGAGGGTCAGGTAGAACTGGCTGATGCCAATGGTAGTCTTGCCGAGTTTTTAGAGGACGTGGCTTTGGCTACCGATTTGGACCAAGAAGACGATCCGAATAGTGATCGAGTAGCTCTGATGACCATTCACCTTGCCAAGGGTCTTGAATTTCCTTATGTCTATATAGTTGGTTTGGAGGAAGATCTTTTTCCTTCCGCCATGAGTATGAACACCCGTGCGGAACTCGAGGAGGAGAGACGACTTTTTTATGTGGCTTTGACTCGTGCTGAAGAACGCGCATTTCTCTCGTATACCCTGTCTAGATATCGTTGGGGTAAGTTGATTGACGCTGAACCTAGTCGTTTTATTGAAGAGATTGATCCTCAATATTTAGACAGAATTGAGCCCAAGGAAAGCTATCAATTCAAACCCCTTATGGATACGTCGATTTTTGGAGATGAAAAAACGTCTAAACCAAAGTTTAATTTTACAGCAGCCAAAGAAAAGACCATCACAAGTCCAACTCCTTCCCAATTGAAAAAACTGCGAAAAATTGATTTGGGTGCACCTGCTCAACTTAGCCAGGAGGATCTTGTATTGACCGAGGGAATGGAAGTAGAGCATTCCAGATTTGGCTCAGGAGTTGTGCAGCGTATAGAGGGAACAGGGAATGATAAAAAAGCGGCCATTGCATTTAAAGGCTTTGGGGTAAAGAATCTTCTTTTGCGATTTGCGAAATTAAAAATCAAATAGCGCTAAGATGGCTGACTTTATTTCAATTTATACCAATACGCCCAACCCCAAAGACCTACTTCATACGGTTAAGGTACTTGAAAATGGTGGTGTGATCATATTTCCCACAGATACGGTTTACGGTTTGGGTTGTTTAAGCAATAATCTCAATGCTTTGGATCGTTTTGCAGCTATCAAAGGGGTAAAACTAGAGCAAGCACTCTTGAGTTTTTTGTTTGAGGACATCAGATCTCTTTCTGATTATGTGGCTCCGATGAATTCCCAAACTTTTAAATTGGTAAAACGTTTGCTTCCCGGACCCTACGCTTTAATTATGCAAGCAGCTCATAAGCTACACAAGCCATTCCAAAAGCGAAAAACCATAGGGGTGAGGATATCCGATCACCCTTTACTCCAAGAACTCCTGAAGCTGTTGAGTGCTCCGCTAATCACCAGTTCACTTCACGATTCCGATGAAATCTTAGACTATACCACAGACCCTGAAAACCTCTTTCAGCAATGGGAATCTCAAATAGATTTAATGCTCTCCGATGGCTATGGAAACAATATCCCCTCTACAATTTTAGATCTTACTACTGAGCCTTTTGAAGTGATCCGTGTAGGTGTAGGTGAAATTCCTTTTTAAAAAATCAACCTATTTTATCGATGATTTGATGTGCAACCTCCAGTGCTCTAGCTCCATCTCTTAATGAAACTCTAGGAGTTTTATTCGCTTGAATACAGTGTGCAAAGTGTTCCAACTCCTCTTGGATGGGATTCGTATTTTCTATAGTTGGATTTTCAAAATAGATTTGTTTCTTTTCCCCTTCAGCATTTGTAAGTAATAATGCAAGGTCTTCTTTAGAATCTGGACCGACATCCTTCATTTTAACGACCTCTACTTGTTTGGTTAAAAAATCCAAGGCGATATAGGCGTTCTTTTGGAAAAACCGTGACTTACGCATTTTCTTAAGCGAAATTCTACTTGCAGTAAAGTTGGCGACACAACCGTTTTCAAACTCAATTCTAGCATTACTAATGTCTGGAGTTTCACTAATGACAGCAACTCCGGAAGCATGAATATTTGTGATAGGTGAGTCTACAATACTGAGAACAATGTCAATATCGTGTATCATCAAATCCAAAACAACGGAAACATCTGTTCCCCTCGGATTGAATTCTGAAAGACGGTGGGTCTCTATAAACTTGGGATTTGTTAAGGAAGGTAATACTGCCTGATATGCGGGATTAAAACGTTCAACATGACCGACTTGACCTAATACTCCTTCTGTCTCAGCTAATTCTACTAAGCTTTTGGCTTCTTTTAGCGTGTTAGTCAATGGTTTTTCTATAAACACGTGTTTCTTAGCCATGATGGCTTTTCTTGCCAATTCAAAGTGGTAGCTTGTAGGGGTGACGATGTCAACTATATCTACAGCTTCAATAAGTGCTTCTGAACTTTTAAATGCCTTGTATTTTTTTGAAGAATCTATACTATTGACTGTCTCTGGATTGGAGTCATAGAAGCCGATTAAATCCATTTCTTTAGAGGCCTGAGCTAATTTAAGATGGGTTTTTCCCAAATGACCTGCTCCAAAAACTCCAATTTTAATCATTNAATATACCTTTGANTCAAAAGTACAATCAAATTCATAATAATTTCGAAAAACTAAACTAATTTTGTTTGTAATGGANGACACTACAAAACATCAAGGGCAAAGGAAGCAACTTGTAGAATCGCTGAGGCTAAAAGGCATAAAAGATGAGCGGGTATTGGAGGTCATAAATGATGTCCCACGCCATCTATTTATGGATCCAAGCTTGGTCAATTTTGCGTACGTAGATAAGGCTTACCCCATAGCTGCAGAACAGACTATTTCTCAACCTTACACTGTAGCTTATCAGACAGAATTACTCCAGCTCCAGCCAACCTCTAAAGTGTTAGAAATTGGAACTGGTTCGGGTTATCAAACCGCTGTGCTTCTCGGAATTACTCCACACGTTTACACCGTTGAAAGACAGCAGCTACTTTTTAAAAAAACCCAACGATTGTTTCTAAAGTTGGGATTGAGACCTAAAAAGAACCTTTTTGGGGACGGTTATTTGGGATATGAAGAAGCAGGACCTTATGATAGAATCATTGTTACTGCTGCAGCACCCGCTCTACCAAAGGCCTTATTGAATCAATTGGATGTTGGAGGGAAATTAATTATACCACTTGGTGAAGAAGAGCAGTTTATGATGCGATACACCAAAACGGGTATGAATTCATTTGACAAAGAGAAATTTGGACGTTTTCGTTTTGTTCCCTTGTTGCAAAGTAAAAATTAGATAATTTCAATTTAATTTCATTGAATGGTTCGGTTTGAGAACACTAAAACGGCTTATAAATTAAAAACTGATCAAGAGCTCCGCAAAGCGTATTTACTTTTTAGACTTTTTTCTAAGCAATTGCTTGTTCGTTTCGGAGGAAAGTTGGTTCTTTTCTTACTCCGTCTTAGGATCCCGATCAAAGGAATTCTAAAAAACACCGTCTATCAACAGTTTTGTGCAGGAGCCACAGAAAATGATTCAATGGAATTGGTTGATTTACTCTCAGACCTCAATGTAAAATCCTATATGCATTATGCGGCAGAGGGACAACGAACTGATAAGGGTATGGATGCTAGTTTAAATCATGTTTTGGAAACCCTATCCCATTCTTCCGCTAATAGTGCGCTTCCTTTTGCTGTCTTTAAGGCTACAGCTTTTGGATCTACTCACCTTTTTAAAAAGAAATCAGCAGAAATACCGCTTGATAAAGAAGAGTCAGCTGCTTGGGCTAGAGTTTTAGATCGCATTCGTCGCTGCTGTGAATACGCAAAAAGTAAAGGCATTCGTTTGCTTATAGATGCTGAAGAGTCTTGGCTTCAAAAAGCAATAGATGAAATTGCTTTGGACATGATGCGCCAATACAATAGAGGCGAACAGGCGTTTATTTTTAATACCTTTCAGATGTACCGAAAAGATCGACTGGCCTACTTAGAAAACTTGCTTGAAATTGCTCAAAAAGAAAAATTTCAGTTGGGAATAAAACTCGTTAGAGGTGCCTATATGGAAAAGGAAAATTTAAGGGCAGTAGAAAAAGGATATCCCTCTCCGATTTGTGTTTCCAAGCAGGCTACTGATGCGAACTTTAATGCAGCTTTAAAATTGATTTTAGAAAACCTCAATCGCTGTGAATTGTTTTTAGGATCGCATAGTGAAGAGAGTGCGTCTAAAGTGGTAAAATGGATGGAAGATCAAAAAATGCCTCCGAATCATCCAAAAATTTGGTTTTCTCAGCTTTACGGTATGGCAGATCACATTTCATTTAATTTGGCAGCTAAAGGATACCAAGTCATTAAATACCTTCCGTACGGTCCTGTAAAAGAGGTTATACCTTATCTGATCAGAAGGGCTGAAGAGAATACTTCTGTTGGGGGTCAAAGTCCACGGGAGTTGAGTTTGATCAAAAATGAATTGAAACGAAGAAGAAAGGCTAAATTCCAGAAACAGAAATAAGAGTCACTGTCTTTGCGCAATTGGTAAGCTCCAAAAATGCATCATCGGTCTCAGCATTTTCAATATGATACATCTTACACGAATCTCTTTTAGTATCGCTTTTGGAAAAATCGACATTCCCCCTCTTGATAATCTCTCTAATTTGATTACCATCCAGTTGAGGCTTATCCTTGAGAATTACATCGGGAATAACAATTTCTTTTTGTAGTAAATTATCAATCACTCTGGCGTTTGGTGTATAGTTACAGCTTGTTTTTTTACCGTTTAAAATAAAGGCTAAAAAAATAAGACCGACTGAAAAACCTCCTAAATAGTATCCTAAACGATAGAGAAATTTCATGATTTTAGTGTTTTAATTTTTTTAAAATTCTACTTTCATCACTTTGCACTTCAATGATAAAATGATCGTATTCCAATGGAAGGTGAGGACTTACTTTTTCAGCCCATTCTAGTAAGCATAAATTACCAGATTCTAAATATTCTTCCAGTCCGATATCCAAGGCTTCGTCAGGATGATTGAGACGGTAAAAATCAAAATGATAAAAAACTTCATTTTCTTTTTGATAATTATTGACCAGAGAAAAAGTTGGACTGCTTACGGTGTCAGTCACGCCAAGTATTTTTACTGCCGCGGAGATTAAAGTGGTCTTACCAGCACCCATAGGGCCATCAATCCGTATTACAGCTGTTGAGGCCTGGTCTAAAAGGTATCGGGCAGCCCTTTCGATTTCATCAAGTTGGTAGCTCAATTGCATTCGGCAAAAGTAGTACTATCGGGGGTTTAATACAACAAATGGGATGATCATTTCCTCCAAGGATACCCCACCGTGTTGAAAGGTGTCATTAAAGAATTTTGCGTAATGGTTAAAGTTATTTTTATAGACAAAATAGGTGTCGTTTTTTGCAAAAATGTAGCTGCTATTGAGTCCGTAAAAAGAAGGGAGTTGATAGCTTTCGGGATGCTTGCAAGAAATAACGTCTTTATTCTGAAAGGTTAAACTTTTCCCTGATTTATAGCGTAAATTCATGCTGGTTTCTTTGTCTCCAATGACCTCGCTAGGTTGCCCTACGTTTATGGTTCCGTGATCTGTGGTCAGCAAAATTTGAAATCCTAGACTCGTTGCTTTTTTGATCAGGTCTTTCAAAGGACTGTTTTTAAACCAACTGGCGGTAAGAGATCGATATGCTTTGTTGTCTGGAGCCAATTCTTTGATGACTTCCATTTCAGTTTTAGCATGGGAAATCATGTCTACAAAATTGTAAACTACTGTGGTAAGTCCCTCATGCGTATGATTTTGAAGATTTTTAGTCAGTTGCTGACACTGCTGAATTTGTGTGATTTTATGGTAACTCATTGGACGTTCTATACCCAGCCGTTTACTCAGAGCTTTAAGTAAATCAAATTCGTGTAGATTTTTGCCTCCTTCGTCTATGTCGTTTTTCCACCATTGGGGAAAAGTTTTACTGATATCTAGAGGAGTGCGACCAGCAAAAAAAGCATTTCTAGCGTACTGTGTGGCAGTGGGAAGTATGCTGAAATATGCGGATTCGCTCTCTACCTTACAGTATTCTTTTACCTCTGACGCTATAGTTTTCCACTGGTCAAACCGCAGATTATCAACCATGAGAAGTAAGCTGGGGTGATTTTTTTTAAGCTGAGGGAATACAAATTGTTCAAAAGCTTGATGCGACATTACAGGACCTTTGTTGCCTTGCATCCAGTTTTTGTAGTTGTTTTCAATAAACTTTGCGAACTGTACATTTGCCTCCTGCATTTGAGTTTCGAAGACTTCAAACATACTGGAGTCTTCAAGCGATTCAAGCTCTAATTCCCAATACATTAATTTTTTGAAGTATTCAATCCAGTCATCGTGGGTTTCCAGATTGACGATGGATAGCGATAATTCGCGAAATTGCTGCTGATAATTTTGAGTAGTTTTTTCAGCAATGAGGCTTTTGTGGTTTAATATTTTTTTGAGAGAAAGTAGAATTTGATTTGGGTTTACGGGCTTGATTAAATAGTCGGAAATCTTGGCGCCGATTGCCTCGTTCATGATGTGCTCTTCTTCATTTTTGGTAATCATGATCACCGGTAAATCAGGATATTTATTTTTAATGCCATCCAAAGTTTCTAGACCGTTTAGCCCGGGCATGTTTTCGTCTAAAAGAACGATATCAAAGGTGTCCTTGTCGATTAGATCTAACGCATCTAGTCCATTGGTACACGGTGTCGTACTGTAGCCGCGTTCTTTTAAAAATAAAAAGTGTGGCTTGAGCATCTCAATCTCGTCGTCTACCCATAAAATGTTGATCCAATTCATTTAGTATCTTTGTTGCTAATTATGTAAACCTTGGTCCACCGAAAGAGTACATTATTTAACGACCCAATTTATGGATTTATTGCCATAGAAACGGATTTGATATTACAACTTATCAATCATCCTTACTTTCAGCGGCTGAGGNGAATTTCACAGATGGGANTGTCTAGTTTAGTTTACCCAGGNGCACACCATACNAGATTTGAACATGCCATNGGGGCAATGCATGTNATGCAAAAGGCGATTGAAGTTCTTATAACTAAAGGANTAC
This sequence comes from Flavobacteriaceae bacterium TMED48, assembly GCA_002167945.1. GTDB lineage: Bacteria > Bacteroidota > Bacteroidia > Flavobacteriales > Flavobacteriaceae > MS024-2A. Next base: position 75,724 of record NHDB01000045.1, read on the forward strand.
AGATTAGTCCNCAAGAACGAGAAGCGATGCAAATCGCCATATTGCTCCANGATATCGGACACGGACCCTTTTCTCATGCAACAGAAAAAACNCTTCTTCATGGNATACATCACGAGACCATTTCACTNCGAGTCATTTCACTTTTNAATCAGATTTTTAATGGTAAATTGGANTTGGCCTATCAAATNTTTACCAATCAATATCCTAGAAAGTTCATGTATCAATTGGTCTCGGGTCAGGTAGATGTAGACCGACTCGATTACCTTAAACGAGACAGCTTTTACACTGGAGTTACNGAAGGTAATATCAATACCANCAGAATCTTGGCCATGATGAATGTTATAAACGAGCAGTTGGTTTTTGAAGTTAAAGGCATTCACTCCCTNGAAAAGTTCTTGCTCGCCCGACGCCTGATGTATTGGCAAGTTTATTTACACAAAACNAGTTTGGCGGCTGAGGTGCTTTTGGTCAAAACATTAGAACGCTTTCAGTATTTGATTGAGCTAGGGGCTATGGANGTAGAGGAGGAGCATGCGCTATTTTCGCTTTTAAACAAGAAGCAATCCGATCAAAATCAGCTGAGCGAAGAAGTTTTANTNCACTATTTAAATTNGGACGATTCAGATATCATCCAATTGCTAAAATCATGGGAAAAGCACANTGATCANGTATTGGCGTCGCTTTCAAGTCAACTTTTACACCGTAAACTACCTAAAATTAAAATTAGAGATAAGGCTTACANCCATGAAGAAATTNAAGANAAAACAATNAGTTTGGACGCGACTAAGGCCNNTTTAGGAGNTNGTGAATATTTTGTTTTTAGCGGAAGTATATCCAACCAAACGTATTTATCTGATGAATCTCGATTGCTTATACTCGACAAGAANGNCAACGTATTTCCCTTAGCTGAAGCNATACAATATTTGGATTTTAAACAGTTTTCAACCCCAGTGACCAAGTATTATTTGTGCTATCCAAAACAGATTAATTCCCCATAAATNCTTANTTTTNCAAAATGAATTTAACTGCTTTAGAAATCTCTGAAAAGCTGGGCGGAACTATTGAAGGCAANGCCAAAGTATCCATTCGAAGCCTTTCCAGAATTGAAGATGCTGAAGCGGGATCCATTTCATTTATGGCTCACCACAAATACTTGCCGTATTTATCCAAAACAAAAGCAAGTGCAGTNCTTATTTCAAATGATTTAAAGGTTGATGAAGCGGTTTCTACGACTTTAATTCGTGTNAAAGATGCTTATGCTGCCTTTACCCAGCTTTTAATAGGCTGGTCAGCGGATAAAGCCGATAAAAAGCAAGGNATTCACAAGACTGCCCTTGTGGAATCCTCAGCTCAAATTGCAGAGGATGCCTTTTTAGGCCCTTATGTATGCATCGGTTCTAACAGTATAGTAGAATCCGGTGTTCAAATTCATGCGCATTGTGTGATCGGAGATAACGTAAAAATAAAAAAGGGCACTCTTTTAAACCCTAGGGTGAGTATCATGGACGATACTGAAATTGGCTCAAATTGTATACTGCATTCGGGAGTAGTGATCGGTTCAGATGGTTTTGGATTTGCACCTCAAGACCAAAAAGCGTATTTGAAAATTCCTCAATTGGGTAAAGTAATTATTAAAAATAATGTCGAGATAGGTGCCAATACAACTATAGATCGAGCGACCTTGGGAGCCACAATAATCGGTGAGGGGGTCAAGCTCGATAATCTAGTTCAGATTGCTCATAATGTAGAAATTGGCGAGCATACTGTTATCGCAGCTCAGACAGGAATAGCAGGTTCTTCCAAAGTTGGTTCTCGTTGTGTTATCGGAGGTCAGGTAGGGATTATCGGACATTTAACATTAGGTGATGGAGTTCAAATACAAGGTCAGACTGGAGTCATCAAAAACATACCTGATGGTCGCGCTGTTCAAGGTACACCAGCGGTTGATTACAAATCATTTTATAAATCTTATGCTTTATTTAAGAGATTGCCCACAATTGAGGCACGATTATCTCGTTTAGAAAAAAATAAATAGTATGATTGCGAAAATTAAATCTCAGCAAACTTTAGAAAAGCCTATCAAATTAGAGGGCGTTGGTTTGCATACTGGAGAACAAATACGATTAATCCTAAGTCCAGCTTCTGAAAACACTGGAATACAATTTGTTCGAACTGATCTCGACCCCCAAGTTGAAATTCCAGCCCTTGCTAATTTTGTTACACGTACCGATCGAGGCACCACTATTGAAAAGGAAGGGGTTAAAATCCAAACCACAGAACATCTTTTGGCAGCTCTATTCGCTGCGGGAATATCCAACTGTAGTATTGAAATCAACGGCTCGGAAATTCCAATCATGGATGGATCCTCTAAGTCCTTTTCCGATGCAATTGAAAAGGCAGGCATTGAATCCCAAGAAGAAGAACAAGAGGTTTTTGTTGTTCAAGAAGTTATAGAACACACCGATGCAGAAACGGGAAGTGAAATTCTTATTCTCCCTTCAGACGATACTTCATTTAACGTAATGATTGATTTTCAAACCAAGGTTTTGGGAACCCAAAATGCATGTCTACAGAAACTTGAGGATTTTAATAAAGAAATTGCACCAGCAAGAACATTTAGCTTCTTACATGAATTGGAAGCCCTATTAGAAAATGGATTGATCAAAGGTGGCGATCTCAACAATGCCATTGTTTATGTAGATAAGCCATTGTCAGAATTCAATATGGAGCGTTTAAAAAAGGCGTTTGGTAAGGACAAAATTACTGTGAAGCCCAATGGGATATTAGACAATCTTAAACTGAACTACACCAATGAAGCTGCCCGACACAAATTATTAGATTTAGTTGGTGATTTAGCTTTAGTCGGTATGCCTATACAAGGAAAAATAATCGCTACTAAGCCGGGGCACAAAATTAATACTGATTTTGCAAAAGAAATTCTTTTGAAAATTAAAAATCAAAGAAAGTCTATAGCTCCCGTAGTTGATCTGTCCAAACCACCGTTGATGGACATCAATCAGATCATGGATATGTTACCCCATCGCCCCCCCTTTTTATTGGTAGACAAGGTATTAGAGCTTTCAGATCAACACGTGGTAGGCTTAAAAAACGTGACCATGAATGAATCTTTTTTTCAAGGTCATTTTCCTGGAGCTCCTGTAATGCCTGGTGTATTGCAAATCGAATCTATGGCCCAGGCTGGAGGTGTACTTGTTTTAAGTACTGTTCCCGATCCTGAAAACTACTTGACCTTTTTTATGAAGATAGATAACGTCAAATTCAAACGTCCAGTTTATCCAGGAGATACACTAATTTTTAAATTAGAACTACTAACCCCAATCCGCAGAGGAATTTGCAATATGAGAGGCTACGCTTTTGTCAACGACCAACTGGTCAGTCAAGGCGATCTTATGGCTCAGATTTCGAGGCGTAAAACTTAAAAACCCCAAATGANAAAATCCTTAAACCATATTCATCCCAACGCAAAAATAGCGTCAAACGTTACTATTGATCCCTTTACTACTGTNTGCCAAGATGTAGAAATCGGTGAGAATACCTGGATAGGTCCAAACGTAACAATTATGGATGGAGCTAGAATAGGAGCAANCTGTAAAGTNTTTCCTGGAGCTGTNATATCAGCTGTCCCTCAGGATTTAAAATTCAAAGGGGAGGAATCACTTGCTATCATNGGTGACCACACCGNAATAAGAGAATGCGTTACCATCAACAGAGGAACCTCGGCCACTGGAAAAACAGAAATTGGTTCCCATTGTCTATTAATGGCNTATTCTCATATCGCTCACGATTGTGTAGTTGGTAACCATTGTNTCTTTTCTAATAACAGCACCTTGGCAGGNCATATTACCGTNGGTAATCATGTGGTCCTGGCAGGATTGACTGCCATTCAGCAATTTTGTAGAATTGGAGACTTTGCATTTATCTCCGGCGGTTCGCTTGTGAGAAAAGACGTCCCTCCTTACGTTAANGTTGCTCGTGATCCCTTAATCTTTGTCGGTGTNAATTCGATTGGAATGGAACGCAANGGGGNAGNAAAAGAGCAGATTAGCTTAGNGCAAGAAGTTTATCGAANCTTGTTCAGAANTAAACACAATATTTCCCAAGCCNTGGATGTAGTGAAAAANAAAATTGAGCCTACGAAAGAACGCGATNCCATTTTGGAATTCATTGAAAAATCATCTCAAGGAATTGTCAGGGGGTANCACCAAAAAAGTTAAATTTGCAAATCGATTATGGCTACAACATCAGATATTAGAAAAGGCTTGTGCATTAAGTACAACAACGACATTTACAAAATCATTGAATTTTTACACGTAAAACCGGGTAAAGGCCCTGCTTTTGTAAGAACTAAACTNAAAAGTGTTACATCAGGTAAAGTANTAGATAATACTTTTTCTGCAGGTCATAAAATTGAAGATATTCGTGTTGAAACCCANAAATATCAATACCTCTATAGCGAGGGTGATCAATTTCATTTTATGAATACAGATGATTACAATCAAATTAGCGTAGAGAANACTATACTGNATAGCCCTGATTTACTCAAGGAGGGTGAAATGGTTTCCATTTCGATCAATTCTGAAGANGGTTTACCGCTCTCTGCAGATATGCCCGCAAGTGTGGTTTTGGAAGTCANCCATNCCGAACCAGGAGTAAAAGGAAATACAGCTACGAACGCTACCAAGCCTGCCACAGTTGAAACTGGAGCCTCCATTAACGTTCCTTTGTTTATCAATGAAGGAGATAAGGTAAAAGTAGATACAGAAAAGGGGAATTATATTGAGCGGGTTAAAGAATAATATTTAAACTAAATTGAGACTATTAAACTATGAGTGTACTTGTAAATAAAGATTCTAAAATAATTGTACAAGGATTTACTGGAAGCGAGGGAACGTTCCACGCAACCCAAATGATTGAATACGGAACCAATATAGTCGGTGGAGTAACACCGGGTAAAGGCGGTCAAGTTCATTTGGACAAGCCTGTGTTTAACTCTGTTGCTGAAGCCGTTGAAAAGGTTGGTGCAGACACCTCCATCATTTTTGTACCCCCAGCATTTGCTGCAGATGCAATTATGGAATCAGCAGAAGCGGGGATTAAAGTCATTATTGCCATTACAGAGGGTATTCCAGTCAATGATATGACTAAGGCCTTTCAATACGTCAAAGCTAAAGGAGCTACCCTAATTGGGCCAAATTGTCCAGGGGTGATTACTCCCGAAGAAGCAAAAGTTGGTATTATGCCCGGCTTTGTATTTAAAAAAGGGAAGGTTGGTATCGTTTCTAAATCGGGAACACTAACCTATGAAGCCTCTGATCAAGTGGTCAGTCAAGGATTGGGAATTTCTACAGCTATCGGAATTGGTGGTGACCCTATAATTGGCACCACAACTAAAGATGCAGTAGCCTTATTTATGAATGATCCAGAAACCGAATGTGTAGTCATGATAGGAGAGATAGGCGGTCAACTGGAAGCAGATGCTGCCAAGTGGATCAAAGCCTCTGGAAATAAAAAGCCAGTTGTTGGCTTTATCGCAGGAGAGACTGCTCCTAAAGGGAGGACTATGGGACATGCAGGAGCTATAGTTGGAGGAAGTGAAGATACCGCTGAAGCGAAAAAGCGTATTATGCGTGAATGTGGTATACACGTCGTGGACTCACCTGCTCAAATTGGAGCTAAAGTGGCTGAAGTATTATCGTAAATAAAATGAAATTACTCGAAGGAAAAATCGCAATTATAACCGGAGCTAGTAGAGGTATTGGCCGAGGTATCGCAAAGGTATTTGTAGCTAACGGATGTGCAGTTGCATTTACCTATAGCAGCAATAAAGAGGCTGCGGATACATTGACAAAAGAATTGAGCGCTGAAGGTGTTTTAGTAAAAGGATATCAAAGCGATGCCGCTGATTTTGATCAGGCACAGCAATTGGTAGACGAGGTATTAAAAGACTTTGGAGGCTTAGACATTCTAATCAATAATGCTGGAATAACCAAAGACAACCTCTTGATGCGTATGAGTGAGGAGGATTTCGACCGTGTAATCGAAGTCAACCTTAAATCGATTTTCAATATGACTAAAGCAGTACAGCGCACCTTTTTAAAACAACGCAAAGGCGCTTTGATTCACATGAGCTCTGTAGTTGGAGTAAAAGGAAATGCTGGACAAGCAAACTATGCTGCTTCAAAAGCTGGGATAATTGGATTTTCAAAATCTGTAGCTCTTGAGCTGGGTTCAAGAAATATTCGCTCCAATGTAGTCGCCCCTGGTTTTATAGAAACTGAAATGACAGCCAAACTATCTGAGGATGTAGTCCAAGGATGGAGAGATGGAATTCCATTAAAAAGAGGAGGTCAACCGGAAGATATCGCAAATGCTTGTATTTTCTTGGCCTCTGATCTATCCAGTTATGTCACTGGACAAGTACTCCANGTGGATGGAGGAATGTTAACCTAATTTTTTTTAAAAAAAATATNATGCAAAAATTACCTAAAATCGGATTACCGGTCATTCTTTTGATCGTAGTCGTATTAATCTTTGTTTCAAAGTCTTCTATCAATATAGGCTACGGAGAAGCAGGAGTATTGTTTAAAACCTTTGGCGGAGGTGTAGTTACTGANAAACCNCCCTTAGGAGAGGGTTTTCACATNATTTCACCCTGGAATAAGGTCTATATTTACAANGTAAAACAACAAGAGTTTTTCGAAGGGAATATGCAAGTACTGTCTTCTAANGGTTTGGANATTTCATTAGATGTTTCAGTACTGTATCAGCCGAAATACGAAGAGCTCGGCTTGCTNCACAAAACTAAAGGAGAAAACTATGTCAATATCGTTTTGATTCCTCAAATTCGTGCAGTAGCACGTTCTGTGGTTGGACGCTANACNCCTGAACAGTTGTACTCAACCAAGCGTGACGCAATCCAAAATGAAATCTTTGAAGAAACACTAAAAAATGTTGATTCACAGCACATTCAGGTCAATGCGGTTTTGGTTCGTGATGTGACNCTNCCTTTAGCGATTAAAGAAGCTATNGAGCGAAAATTGGGCCAAGAGCAAGAGTCCTTGGAATACGAGTTTCGACTTGAAAAAGCAAAGCAAGAGGCAGAACGTCAGCGTATAGACGCTGAGGGTAAAGCTACTGCAAACCGAATTTTGAGTGCATCATTAACCGATAAAATTCTTCAAGAAAAAGGAATAGAAGCGACAATTAAGCTCTCTGAATCTCCTAATTCTAAAGTAATTGTGATCGGAAGNGGCAAAAATGGTTTGCCTATTATCCTNGGAAATCAATAAATAATTGCTATTCAAATTTTTTGAATATATTTGNAACACAAATGAAAACAACAACACTACATAGACATCATAGTACGACTCGATCAAACGAGANGTAGTACGATTTCTATGTATCTATTACAAGCCCGTTTGAGTGATCAGACGGGTTTTTTTATTAAAGAAATATGGTNCGTATTGCAATTCAAAAATCAGGGCGACTCAATGAAGATTCATTGAACTTACTCAAANGTTGTGGGATTTCTATCGACAATGGCAAAGACCAGCTCAAAGCTGCTGCTAGGAACTTCCCTATGGAGGTATTCTACCTNCGCAATGGCGANATNCCTCAATACATGAGAGATGGGGTTGTTGATTTAGCCATTTTAGGAGAGAATTTACTNGTAGAAAAAGGAGAAGACCTCAAGGTTGTCGAACAACTGGGATTTTCTAAATGTAGGGTTTCTATCGCAGTCCCTAAAAATGTTACTTTTCAGGGAGTACAAGATTTGGAGGGCAAGCGAATCGCGACCTCTTACCCAAATACAGTAAACNGCTTTTTAGAAGNAAACCAAATCAAGGCAGATCTTCATATCATTAATGGNTCAGTTGAAATCGCACCCAATATTGGATTAGCGGATGCCATTTGTGATATTGTTTCCAGTGGAAGTACCCTTTTTAAAAATAATTTAAAAGAAGTTGTAGAAATTTCACGTTCTGAGGCGGTCTTGGTTCAAGCACCCGCTGTTTCAGATGCTACTGCGGCAACTATTGATAAGCTTCGATTCCGAATTCAATCTGTTTTACGTGCTAAACAATCAAAATACATTTTACTCAATGCTCCCAATGATAAAATTGATGCGATCAGTTCTATTTTACCTGTTTTAAAAAGCCCAACAGTTTTGCCTTTGGCACAAGAAGGCTGGAGTTCTTTGCATTCGGTTATNAATGCTGGNGACTTNTGGGAGGTAATTGATCAATTAAAAGCNGCNGGAGCAGAAGATATACTGGTATGTCCTATCGAAAAAATGGTCTTATGATGCAACACTATTTAAATCCATCCCAATCAGAATGGGATTCTTTGACTGAACGGCCAACAGCCAGTTATGATTCTTTAGAACCTTTGGTTTCAACTGTTTTTGATGCCGTTAAAACAGATGGAGATCAAGCGCTCATAAANTATACCGCTNAATTTGACGGTATTCAACTCCCAGACTTTAAGGTAAGTGAAGAAGAATTAAGAAAAGCTGAATCAGCGGTTCCTCATGCATTAAAGAAAGCCATACACCATGCCAAAGAGAATATCGAACGTTTCCACGAGGCACAAAAGACTGAAACAGTCAAAGTAAGCACTCAAGCTGGGGTGGACTGTTGGCATGAAAAAAAGCCCATCGAAAAGGTAGGCTTGTATATTCCAGGAGGATCAGCACCTTTATTTTCAACGGTCTTNATGTTANCCATACCNGCTCAAATCGCAGGATGTAAAGAAATTNTACTCTGTTCGCCTCCCACCACNGANGGTACTTTACCCGAAGTTGTTCTTTATACAGCNCAACTGTGCGGGGTAAAAAATATTTATAAAGTAGGAGGAATACAGGCTGTAGCGGCTATGGCATTGGGAACAGAAAGTATTTCAAAAGTCCATAAGATTTTTGGACCNGGAAATCAATATGTTACCGCAGCCAAACAATGGGCAACACGTCATCATGTAGCCATCGATATGCCTGCAGGTCCAAGCGAATTATTNGTAGTTGCTGATGGTACTGCCGATCCCAATTTTATCGCAGCAGATNTGCTTTCACAGGCCGAACACGGCAAAGACAGTCAGGTGTTGTTTGTCAGCACATNCAGGCCNTTACTGGATCAGGTAGCCGAAGCAATAAATGCGCANCTANCTGAACTGCCTCGTAAAGAAATTGCCTCTGCCGCTTTAAAGAATTCCAAGGCTATCTTTTTTGAAACNGATCAGGNTGCCNTAGACTTTATNAATGCTTACGGTCCTGAACACTATATCATTTGCGTAGAAAAAGAAGATTTATACCTAGATCAGTTAATCAATGCAGGCTCAGTTTTTGTTGGAAACTACACACCTGAATCAGCAGGGGATTACGCCTCAGGAACCAATCATACCCTTCCGACNAACGGNTATGCAAAACAGTACAGCGGTGTCAACTTAGACAGCTTNAGAAAGGCAATTAGCTTTCAGAAAATATCTAAAGAAGGTATACAGGATTTAGGGGAAACCATCGAGCTGATGGCTGCTGCTGAGGGATTAGAAGCACACAAAAATGCAGTTAGTATTCGGTTAAAAGCCTTGAAGGATGAAATTTGATTATAAAAAATACATCAGGACGCATCTANTCTCTTTGNCTCCATACCAGTCNGCAAGACANGAGTTTACGGNANANGGNAGAGAAATGATTTTATTNGATGCAAACGAAAATCCCTTTGCCTCAGAAGTGAACCGCTATCCAGATCCTCTTCAAACAGATCTCAAAGAACAAATTGCAGAATGGAAAGGAGTAGGGGTAGACCAGCTCTATTTAAGCAANGGCAGNGATGAGTTTATCTCTAATGTCATTATGGGATGTTGTGANCCGGGTCAAGACCATATTNTTATCGTNCCTCCCACTTTTGGNATGTATAAAGTTTCAGCTACTATGCATGGGGTAGNCGTNGTNGAAGTTCCACTAACAGANNCATTTCAACTCGACGCTACCGCTATTCTAAACACCCTTACTACCTCATCTAAAATTATTTTTATACCGACTCCAAACAATCCTACAGCAAATAGTTTTGATTTGAATNCCATCAAAGAGNTGCTTGAAAATTTTGACGGTTTAGTNGTTGTGGATGAGGCTTATGCTGAGTTCAGCACTAATCCTTCAATCATTCCTTGGTTAANGGACTATCCTAATCTTATGGTTAGTCAAACCTTTTCTAAGGCACAAGGTATGGCAGGAGCCCGTTTGGGGATNGCATTTGCTCACTCGGATTTTATTCGCTTTTTTAATCGAATTAAAGCACCTTATAATATTAATTCACTGACTATTAACGCTGCGTTAAAACGACTCAAAGAACAAGACAAGGTTGGAGAACAAGTACAACTCCTGCTCGATGAACGCCGTCGACTAGAGGAAGTTTTTGANGCGATNCCTTTTATTNNGNAGTGTTTTCCNTCAGATGCAAATTTTATATTGATACGGGTTGACGATAGCGGTTTGCGTTATCNGCAATTGATCGACTGTGGNATAGTGGTNCGCAATCCTTCAAAGAATTTNAATTGTGAAAATACCCTTCGTATTTCAGTAGGACTTCCAGAAGAAAACAACCGTTTAATCGATGCCCTTAAAAGTTTGAGTATATGAAAAATGTATTATTTATAGATCGGGACGGTACCTTGGCTTTAGAGCCCGATGGGTATCAGTTGGATGCCNTTGAAAAGCTGGTCTTTTACCCAGAGGTATTTACTTATTTAGCTAAAATCGTTAAGGAATTAGACTTTGAATTGGTAATGGTGACCAATCAGGATGGGCTNGGAACAGCTTCGTTTCCCGAAGAGACCTTTTGGCCTGTACAAGACTTTCTAATTCAGTCTTTTAAGAACGAGGGAATAATTTTTAATGAGGTGNTTATTGATAAAAGCTTACCTGCCGACAATGNTCCTACTCGCAAACCTCGAACGGCCATGCTGAGTCACTATTTGAATAGCGCGGACTACGATTTAAAAAATTCATTTGTTATCGGGGACCGACTAACCGATATGGAGCTTGCAAAAAATTTAGGGAGTCAAGGTCTTTTTATTGCCAATGATCCACAATTAGGACAAGATGAGACTACCGCAAATACTGACCTACCTATAGCTCTTACAACCACTTCTTGGAAAGACATCTACGCTTTTTTAAAGTTAGCGCAGCGTCAGTTTGACTATGAACGCAAGACCAATGAGACGGATATCAAACTTAAACTGAATCTCGATGGTACCGGGAAAAGCAATATAGACACGGGGATTGCCTTTTTTGATCATATGTTGGATCAATTGGCACGTCATGGGAATATGGATATTGAACTTAAGGCAAAAGGCGATTTGGAAGTGGATGAACACCACACCATAGAAGACACTGCCATTGCCTTAGGTGAAGCCTTTGCTCAAGCTTTGGGGAATAAATTAGGGATAGAACGTTACGGTTTTTGTCTGCCGATGGATGATTGTCTGGCGCAAGTAGCTATAGATTTTGGAGGCCGGAATTGGCTGGTTTGGGNAACCGAATTTAAAAGAGAGATGATTGGTAAAATGCCTACAGAGATGTTTTTTCACTTTTTTAAATCCTTTTCAGACGGTGCCAAGGCAAATCTTAATATCAAAGCTGAAGGAACAAATGAACACCACAAAATAGAAGCNATTTTTAAAGCCTTTGCAAAGGCTATCAAAGTGGCAGTAAAGCGCGATCCNGATAAAATGATTTTACCCTCAACTAAAGGAAGCCTCTAAATGCTNGCCATTATCGATTACGGAGCGGGGAATACTAAAAGTCTNCAGTTTGCACTGGANCGGTTGGGAGTAAACAGTTTGCTGACCTCTAATGCTGATCAAATCAAATCTGCGGATAAAGTTATTTTTCCTGGTCAAGGNGCNGCAGGAAGCGCCATGCAAAAACTGAAACACTTCGGTTTAGATCAACTGATTCCTGAATTGAAACAACCGGTCTTGGGGATTTGTTTGGGTATGCAACTCTTTTGTGAATATACAGAAGAAGGAGATGTTCAAGGACTTGGAATTGCAAAAGGAACAGTCAAGCGTTTTTCTAGTAAAGTAAAAGTGCCTCAAATGGGNTGGAATAGTATTCACAACCTAAAAGGNGAATTGTTTGAAGGGATNCAGGACGGGGCTTATATGTATTTGGTTCACTCTTANTTTGTACCTNACANCACAGAAACTGTTGCCACTGCAAATTACGACGGTAGCTATAGTGTTGCATTGCAAAAGGAGAACTTTTATGGAGTACAGTTTCACCCCGAAAAAAGCAGCAAGCAAGGACAACTCGTATTGAACAATTTCTTAAAGCTTTCATCATGAGAATCATTCCTGCCATCGATATCATAGAAGGGAAATGCGTTCGCCTATCCAAAGGGGATTACNACANCAAAAAAATATACAACGAATCGCCACTTGAGGTNGCCAAANCGTTTGAAGATCACGGTATTGAATACTTGCATNTAGTCGATTTAGANGGTGCCAAATCAAAGCATATCGTCAATCACAAAGTTTTAGAGANGCTAGCGACACAAACCTCTTTAAAAATTGATTTTGGCGGAGGGTTAAAATCAGCGGCCGATCTTAAAATTGCTTTTGAATGTGGAGCTTCACAGATAACAGGGGGCAGTATTGCTGTTAAATCCCCAGAGANATTTACTTCATGGATTCAATCCTATGGGGNCGATAAAATNATTCTAGGAGCCGATGTGAAAGGGATTCATATCGCTACAGACGGCTGGCTGGAAACTTCTGATAAAACNCTTTTTGACTTTGTAGAATATTACAAAACCCAAGGAATAAGCTATGTGATNTGTACTGATATCAGTAAAGACGGAATGTTAGAGGGTCCTGCNTTTGNNTTGTACCAAAAACTACTCGAACAAGTAAAAGTCAAACTTATTGCCTCTGGAGGGATTTCAAAATTTGAAGAACTTNCNCAGCTGCAAGAATTGGGTTGCGAAGGAGTGATTATCGGCAAAGCGATTTATGAAAATCGAATTTCCTTAAAACAATTAGAAGCTTTTATACTGAACANCTAGTCATTATGCTCACAAAAAGAATCATTCCCTGTTTGGATATTAAAGACGGCAGAACCGTTAAGGGGGTCAATTTCGTNAATCTACGCGATGCGGGTGACCCGGTTGAATTGGCNACCCAATACGCCTTGGANCAGGCAGACGAANTGGTTTTTTTAGATATTTCTGCTACAGAGCAAAAACGCAAAACCCTCGCCGAATTGGTTTTAAGGGTTGCAGCAGCCATAGACATACCCTTTACAGTAGGNGGAGGAATAAGCGCTGTAGAAGATGTAGCCGTTTTANTGAAGAACGGAGCAGACAAGGTTTCGATCAATTCAGCAGCAGTAAAAAATCCAAGCCTTATTGACAAGCTGTCGGAGCAGTTTGGCTCTCAATGTATCGTAGTTGCGATAGANGCAAAACAAATAGATGGGCNGTGGAAAGTNCANTTGGTAGGAGGTAAGGTACCCACAGAATTGGACCTTTTTGAATGGGCAAGGGAAGTNGAGCNNCGCGGTGCTGGTGAAATCCTTTTTACATCCATGGNTCACGACGGNACCAAACAGGGCTTCGCCAACAATGCACTGGCTCGATTGAGNACTGAGGTCAATATACCCATCATTGCTTCAGGAGGAGCGGGCACTGTCCCNCATTTTATTGATACCTTTACTAAAGGTAAAGCTGATGCTGCTTTAGCAGCCAGTGTATTTCACTTTGGTGAAATCTCCATACCNGAACTCAAAAAACAACTGAACCAACAGCAACTAGCTGTGCGAATAGACGAATTATGAAACCAGACTTTTCAAAATCACCCGATCAGCTTATCCCTGCTGTTATACAGGATGCAAAAACACAAAAAGTTTTGATGCTGGGCTATATGAATGAAGCTGCCTTTGACGCAACTCAAAAAAGCCAAAAAGTGACCTTTTACAGCCGCTCAAAACAACGACTTTGGACCAAAGGAGAGGAGAGTGGAAACTTTTTAAACGTGGACTCCATCCATTTAGATTGTGACCAGGACAGTTTGCTTATTTACACAAATCCAGAGGGTCCAACCTGTCACAAGGGGACGGATACTTGCTGGGGGGAACAAAATGTAAACTCACTGGCCTTTATAGCAGAATTGGAAGCCATTATCGCTCAGCGAAAGGCAGCAGACGATCAAAACAGCTATGTGGCTTCTTTGTTTAGAGAGGGCATCAATAAAATCGCTCAAAAAGTAGGTGAGGAAGCTGTAGAGACTGTGATTGAGGCCAAAGACAACAACGATCAGTTGTTTTTAGAGGAAGGTGCCGACCTCTTGTTTCACTACCTTGTATTACTTCAAGCCAAAGGGTTTAAATTGAACGATATCGCCCGGACCTTGTCCTCACGAAACGGTTAAGTCTCATTCGCATTTCCCCAAAAAAATGTACATTTGACTTCTTTGGAAAAATAACGTGAAAACCCATGAGTAAGATCAATCCCGATGTTTTAGCCTTTTATAAAGAACTGGAAAAGAACAATACCCGTGAATGGTTTGAACCTCAAAAAAGTCGCTTTAAAGGACTGGAAGCTGAAATCAAGCAGTATGCAGAGGAGATTAAGCAGGGGTTGAGCGAAACCGATGAGATCGATCGGGCGAAACTCTTTAGAATTTACAGGGATGTGCGTTTTTCAAAAAACAAAACCCCCTTTAAAACTCATTTTGGTATTTCCTTTCACCGTAAAAAGCCTCATCTAAGAGGAGGGTATTACCTACATATTGCACCTGGAGATTCATTTATAGCCACCGGCTTTTGGAATCCAGACAAGGACGATTTATTCCGTATCCGAAAAGAAATTGAAGTCGATGCTGCTGAATTTCGAGAGGTGATGGCAGATGCCGAGCTTCAAGCCCATTGGGGAAGCCTTCAAGGAGATGAAGTCAAAACCGCGCCCAAAGGTTTTTCAAAAGAGCATGCCGACATAGACCTCATCCGTAAAAAACAATATTTATTCTTAAAAAAATTTACAGATAAAGAAGTATTGTCTGCCGATTTTCAAAAGCAAATTTTATCCCACTTTAAAGCCATACTCCCCTTTTTCGATTATATGAGTAATGTACTAACCACTGACTTAAACGGAGTTTCCCTCCTCTAAACAAACCCTATGAAATCCTTATTATCTAAATCGCTTTTATCCCTAGTTGCTGCTGTCTTATTTGTAGGTTGTGCTGCACTAAGAACCTCTAGCACACCAAGCTCTAACGTCATTCAAGCCAGTATCGATCTGGTAGGTATAGAAGACGACAAGGTAGAAATTACCATTACACCACCACCTATGAAAGTGGAGTCCACGGTGTTTTATATCCCGCAGATTGTACCGGGAACCTATGAATATTCCAATTTTGGTCGATTTGTAGAAGATGTAAAAGCCTTTGATAAAAAAGGCAATGAAATGGAACTGATTTCTTTAGATCAAAACAGTTGGGAAATTGTAAAGCCAAAAAAATTGGCAAAGATCAGCTATAAAGTAAACGACACGTTTGACGGTCCTGACGGTCAGGAAATTTATCCTATGGGAGGAACCGATTTTCAAGAAGGGGAGGTTTACCTTTTGAATTTACACTCCATGATCGGTTATTTTGAAGACATGAAAGAGAGCTCTTACAAACTGAGCGTAAGTTCACCAAAAGATTTGGAAGCCTTTACCTCTTTACCAGCCCTCTCCACCAGTGACAGTTTGGATGTTTTTAATGCCGAGCGTTACTTTCACATTATCGATAATCCCATCCTTTACAGCAAGCCTAATGCGGTTTCCTTTGATCTGGACGAGATCAAAGTAGGCTTGGCCATTTACTCACCTTCAGACGTGCATCAGGCAACCGACTATCAACCTGCCATAGAGGAAATGATGAAAGCGCAAAAAGCCTTTTTAGGAGATGCTAATGACACTCCCAGTTACGATATCCTATTGCATTTGATGAATATGGATGCCCTTCAGTATTTTGGTGGGATGATGGGTGCGCTTGAACACCATACTTCTACCACGGTAGTCTTTGTTGATGCCATGGGAGCAGGGGAGTTGACCCAAAGTTTGGTCGATGTGGTCTCCCACGAGTTTTTTCATACGCTGACCCCTTTAAATGTACATTCCGAAGAGATTCACAACTTTGAATACAACAGGCCTTTGATGTCGCAGCATTTGTGGATGTATGAAGGTACAACAGAATATTTTGCAAACTTATTCCAAATCAATCAGGGCCTAATCGACGCTCCTGACTTCTATAACCGCATGATGGAAAAAATCACTTTGGCACAGCGTTATGACGACACCATGTCCTTTACTGAAATGAGTGCAGGCATTGTAGATGAGCCTTATCAAGCCAATTACGGCAATGTGTATCAAAAGGGAGCCTTGATCAATATGTGTCTCGATATATTGATCCGTGAAAAGAGTGGGGGATCAAAGGGAATTCTTTGGGTGATGAAAAATTTAGCCGAAAAATACGGTAAAGAAAAGCCGTTTAAAGACGAAGATTTAATCTCTGAAATTGTTGCAATGACTTATCCTGAAGTAGGAGCGTTTTTTGAAACCCATGTAGTGGGTACTACACCCATAGATTACGACACCTATTTTGCTAAAGTAGGATTGATCAATGGAGAGGTGGATTCGCCTTTGCGCTCCATCATCTTTGCAAACAGTACACAATTGTTTTTTAGTCCCCAGCCCAATGCTGAGGGTGAGTTGCAGTTTGTGGTCAATCAGCTCAATGCTTCCATTGAAGCTATGGGCATGCAAGTAGGGGATGTGCTTTTGGGAATGGAAGGCGAACGCTTTCCTGAAATCAATCAAGAAAACGGCGGAAAAATCAATGCTCTTTTAACGCCCAGCATAGGATGGGAAGCCGACAAAATCGTAAGTTTTACCGTAGCACGCGATGGTGAAGAACTTGAGCTTAGCGGAAAAGTTGGAACACCTACCGCAACTGCAAAAGGATTGCTAGAAGATTCTGCTGCAGCTGATAGTGCCGTTGAATTGCGAAAAGCCTGGTTGCACAACTAAAACTAAACGACCTTTTTTAAAGGAACCTCAAGCAATTGTACCTGGTCTTTTAAACGTTCGATGACTAAATTCATCATCCGTTTGTTTAGGGAGGAAGATTGCTGCTTGTAAATACCGTATTCAGCCACAGTAAAATGCCCGATAAGCATTCCCTTGACTGAATTGCGAAACTTTTGGTCTTTGATCAAACTGCTTTCGATATAATCCAGCTTTTTTTCCAAACTCAATTCGTAAAATACGCCTTTGCGCTTTTCGATATAATTGTGAAACACTTCAATAAGTAAGGGGTTTTGCAGTTTTAAAATAGGGCGGAGGGTCTCGTTTTGAAAAAGCTCTTCAACACTCATCGTATCAAAAGATTGGGTTTTTTTAATCTCCGGGCGGATCCGCAATAAATCATTTGGACGGTCATTCATCACTATGGTTTTATCACAATATATTCACTTTTAATTTATAAAATACGCACTCTGGTTTCATTTATTGACAAGGTTTTTAACAGAAACCTAATTATTTTTATAGTCCTTCTAGATTAAATTATTGTCCCTGAAAACAGTGATTTTATGAAATATAAAT
>NHDB01000046.1 GCA_002167945.1 Flavobacteriaceae bacterium TMED48
TATAATAAATATTAGGGAATGAAGATTCGTGAGATAGAGAATGCTGATAATGTAAAACTAGCTGTTGCCGTACGTAAGGTTTTGATAGAAATGGGAGTGCCAAAAGTAGGTACTGCCTATGCGGATGTTGAACTGGATGCCATGTTTGAGGCTTATCAAGAGGATCGTTATATCTATTATGTAGTCGAACAAGCAAGTGAAATACTTGGAGGTGCAGGAATCGCTCCCTTGAAAAATGGAGATCCTAAAGTATGTGAGTTGCAGAAAATGTATTTTCTTCCCCAAGCCAGAGGAAAAGGATTGGGAAAGGAGATGATTCACCGCTGTTTGGATTTTGCAAAAGCGAATCAGTTTAAACAGTGCTACATAGAAACTATGCCCAATATGGAAGCTGCTCAAAAATTATATCTCAAGACTGGTTTTACCTATATTGATCACGCGATGGGTGATACTGGCCATTCTTCCTGTCCAATTTGGATGATAAAATCTTTGTGATGAGATTAATCGAAGCACGGAACCATTTTAGAACAAGTTTAAAGGAATTGCATACCGTCCAGGAATGCGATTATTACTTTAAAATGATCTTGAGTTCACTTCTTGATGTGGATCCAATTTCAATTGCTTTGGAGCCAAACCACCTTCTTGATTCTTCTCAGCAGTCAAAGTTAAAATCAGTATTGGAGGACATGCTTACTGAAAAACCATTGCAATATATATTGGGAGAAGTACCGTTTAGAAAATTGAATTTAAAAGTCAATCCATCAGTTCTGATACCACGTCCAGAGACAGAGGAATTGGTCGGTTGGATTTTAGAGGATTACGCCAAACTAAATCAAAAAATTGATCTTATTGATCTGGGGACGGGTAGTGGATGCATTGCCTTATCCTTAAAAAAAGAACAGCCCTTTTTTAACGTGCATGCACTTGATATCGATCAGCCTATTTTGGATGTAGTTGAGCAAAATAAAGAGAAAAATAAGCTGGAAATCAACTGTATAAAAGGGGATATTAACGACTTACTTAAACTTAAACTNAAANTTNAAGTTATAGTATCTAANCCACCCTATATNNCACCTAAAGANAAAGAGNAAATCAAAAATAATGTTTTGAATTTCGAACCGCATCAGGCCTTGTTTGTTCCTCAAGATAATCCTCTTTTGTATTATCAAAAGATATTGGAATTTGCAGGGGAAAACCTCAAATCTAAGGGNCGTGTTTATTTTGAAATCAATCCGCTTTTTGAAANCGAAATGGAAGCTTTAATTTTTAGTTTTGATTCNTATACCATCACAAAACGTTTGGATATCTTTGGAAAGATTAGAATGTTGCGATTAGAAAAAAAATAGCATGAATCCAATTGTTGAAAAAATAGAATCTTTAAGAAAAGTTCTGCATGAGCATAACCATCGGTATTATATTTTAGATCAACCGACCATAAGTGATTTTGAGTTTGATCAGTTGCTTGAAGAACTGCAACAATTGGAAGCTCANTATCCTGAATACCACGANCNCAATTCACCCACACAAAGAGTAGGTGGAGGTGTCACCAAATCTTTTGAGACCATACCTCATCGTTTTCCCATGTATTCCCTATCCAACANCTATTCCAAGGANGANTTGGANCTTTGGGAGGAACGCATCAGAAAAGTATTGGGGGAAGAAACTGAAATTGCTTANAGCTGTGAGCTTAAATTTGATGGAGTATCGGTAAGTTTAACCTATGAAAANGGAGAATTGATTCAAGCACTAACCCGCGGTGACGGTTCTCAAGGGGATGCGATTACCACCAATGTCAAGACGATTAATACCATTCCCCTTAAANTAAAGGGAGACTACCCTTCTTTTTTTGAAATACGAGGAGAGATTATATTGCCTTGGGAAGGTTTTCATAAAATGAACGAAGAGCGGGCTGCCAAGGGAGAACCTTTATACATGAACCCNAGAAATACNGCTTCTGGAAGCTTAAAACTGCAAGACAGNAGTTTGGTTGCCAAAAGACCTCTAAACTGTTTCTTGTATGCTTTAGCTGGTGACAACNTAGCTGTGAGCGGTCAGTTTGAGGCTCTTGAAAAGGCGAGATCATGGGGATTTAAGGTGCCTGATTCTGCTAAACTTGTACATTCGATAGANGCTGTTTTTGAGTTCATTCAACAGTGGGATGAAANGCGAAAGTCTTTGCCTTATGAAATAGACGGCATAGTGGTCAAAGTCAATGGGCTTGATCAACAGNANGANTTGGGNTTTACCGCTAAAGCTCCTCGATGGGCCATGGCCTACAAGTATCAAGCANAGCAAGTGGCCACTANTTTAAAAGGGGTTCAGTATCAGGTGGGAAGAACTGGTGCAGTAACACCAGTNGCNCAACTCGAGCCTGTNGTGATTTCGGGAACTACNGTCAANCGNGCNTCNCTGCACAACGCNGATCAAATAGAAAAACTGNNTTTAAGACTTGGTGACCGGGTTTATGTAGAAAAAGGNGGTGAAATTATTCCNAAGATTACTGCAGTAGATCCTGCCAATAGNGGGTTGGAGGGAGATAAGATTTACTTTATNTCTAGGTGTCCTGAGTGCAGTAGTCTTCTGGAAAGAGAAGATGGAGAGGCGCAGCATTATTGTAAAAACGAAACCGAGTGCCCTCCNCANAAGATTGGAAAAATTCAACATTTTATTGGGNGAAAAGCTATGGANATCGAGGGTTTGGGTGGAGAGACGGTCGCTTTACTCTANCAAGNAGGGCTNTTGAATTCTATAGCAGATTTATACCGGCTTCAACCTGATCAGATTTTACCCTTGGAACGAATGGCAGACAAATCAGTATCCAATTTGATCGAAGGAATTNAAAAATCAAAGAATAAGGCTTTTGCTAAAGTCCTTTTTGGTTTAGGAATTCGTTTTGTNGGAGAAACANTAGCTAAAAAATTGAGTAAGCAGTTTAAATCCATGAGTAATCTNCAGCAAGCTAGTTTGGAGGAATTAATTGCCACTGANNATATTGGAGAGCGCATTGCNAAAAGTATAGTAGCATTTTTTTCCAACCCGAAAAATCAATTGTTAGTTAGTGAATTAGAGGCCTTTGGTCTCCAATTAGAGGAGNTTGAAGAAGAAGGTTCATCGCATGCTGNTTTTGAAGGCAAACGCTTTGTGGTCAGTGGTGTGTTTGACAACTATTCNCGNGAGGAGTTAAAGAAAGAGATTGAAAGCTTAGGTGGGATTATTGCCAGTTCGGTTTCATCCAAGACAGATTATTTAGTAGCTGGAAAAGGAATGGGGCCCTCAAAAAAAGGGAAGGCTGAAGGTCTTGNNATACCTATTCTCAGCGAAATTGAATACGATTCGTTAAAGCTTTAGGAATTCAAAATGTTATATTTATAACAATATCTTAAATTTTGTCCATNATGTTTATTTATTTCAGTGTGCATNCGGATTTNTNTAANATTGTTGTGTAATGGCGNCTATGCTATCAAGTTTTGNNATGCAGTTGCGTCTTAAAGAACAATTAAAGCGCATCTCAACCCAGNCTAAGGNTTATCAAAATAATTTTCAATCCCTTTTGATAATCTGTACAGAAAAGCACTTAAACAACGAAGAGCTGTTTCTGAAATTTGCAGNGCAATTTGGTATTTNGCCAGTTAGAATAANAGTAATTGTTTTGAGTAATAAAGAGATNTTGGAAACTGTAGAGACATCNATTCAAACGCANATTTTCTCAAAAAAATCAGTTGGTTTTTTTGGNAAGCTTCCTGATTCACTAAGGCAGTTGTTTGAAAAGAAGTTTGACTTNCAAATCAATTTTTTTAACTCTTCAACAGTCTTTACAGANTTGGTAAGTGCTTCTTTCAATTCATCNCTTCGAGTAGGTTTTTCAAAGAGTAATCACCAATTGAATGATCTGATTTTGGATATAGANNTGAATGAGCAGGANCTTTTTCTAAAGGAGACCAATACCTANCTCAAAGCAATTTTAAATTAACTAAACNATGGATTTAAAAGGCNTAGGAGTTGCGATGGTAACCCCATTTACATCAGAAGGGCAAATAGATTTCAGNNCCATACCCACTATAGTTGAAAATATCACTACAGGTAGGGCAGATTATCTTGTCATTATGGGNACNACAGCTGAGGCTGCTTGTTTAANNCCANATGAAAGAGATCAGGTNATNAATACCATAATNGAGTCNAATTACNGCAAGCTTCCTTTAGTNATTGGNATCGGT
This sequence comes from Flavobacteriaceae bacterium TMED48, assembly GCA_002167945.1. GTDB lineage: Bacteria > Bacteroidota > Bacteroidia > Flavobacteriales > Flavobacteriaceae > MS024-2A. The sequence continues at coordinate 4,215 of NHDB01000046.1, forward strand.
GGAAACAATACAGCCAGTGTNGTTGAAGAGATCAACNATACTGACCTTTCACCCTTTCAAGCGATTATGTCGGTTTGCCCTTACTACAATAAACCCACTCAGGAAGGAATATATCAGCATTTTAAAAAGATTGCAAAAGCAAGTCCACNGCCTATCATTGTTTATAATGTGCCTTCGAGAACAGGAGTTTCTNTAGAAGTTGACACTTTTGTTCGTTTGGCAAATGATTTNGAAAACATTATTGCNATTAAAGAAGCCAGTGGTGACATGAGTCATGCAGAAAANTTAATCAAAAAATGTCCTGCTCATGTGCAAGTCATTTCTGGCGAAGATGCACTGAATNTACCCATGTTAGTTGCAGGCGCTGTTGGAACTATTTCAGTGCTAGGCAACGCATTACCTGNACCCATAGTTAGAATGTTTCATTATGTAGCGGAAGGTAATCTTAAAAAGGCCTATGAATTACATTATGAGTTGCTNGATATCATATCGNTNTTATTTGAAGAGGGAAATCCGGCGGGTATCAAAGCGTTGTTAGAGACGCTNTCCTTGTGTAATAAGACTGTTCGTTTGCCTCTAGTGAGTGCCAGTGACCCACTTTGTGTTAAAATTGAAAAGGCACTGGAGAGTGTTGTTTAGCCCCTTTTGGGTTTAACAANTTCATTCAATATCAGCTTTGCAATAAAAATTTCCANTGTCNTTGATATTTAGTACTTTCGCAGCATGAAANNAAGAATGNTTTGTGTATTATCAATTGCTCTAGCAGCTCTGGTCAGCACCTCGTGTAGTGACTATCAAAAGTTATTAAACGGTGACGNTACATCTGAAAAGTATAAACAGGCCGAAGTGTATTTCAACAATGGGGAATATCGTAAAGCAAACCGNCTATTGGAACAAATTATTCCAAAATACAGAGGNAAGCCCCAAGCTCAGCGGATTATTTTCTTTTTTGCAGAAAGTTATTTTCAAACTAAAAGCTATCTTTTAGCTGCCTATCAGTTTGAAAATTTCATTAAGTCTTACCCGAAAAGCGATCGTGTNCAAGAAGCGAGCTTTAAAGCCGCNAAGAGTTATTATTTNCAATCACCGCGNTTNAGCCTAGATCAAGAGGANACCTATACAGCTATAGAAAAACTTCAGGTTTTCTTAAACCTATATCCCAATTCAGAATACGCGGTTGAAGCCAATCAAATGATNGCTGAACTGCAAGAAAAATTGGAACAAAAAGATTTTGAGATTGCAAAGCAGTACTTCACTATCAGAGATTATAAAGCCGCTATAAAAGCCAGTGAAAATTTTGTGTCCAGCTTTCCTGGGACTAAATTCAGAGAAGAGTCACTTTACACTAAGTTTATAGCTTCTTATGAAATAGCAATTAACAGTATAGATTCCAAAAAGAAAGAGCGTTTAGAAGAGCTTATACAACAATACAATACCATCATTCGTTATTACCCTGAATCTTTGTTTNTAGAAGATTTAGACAAACGCATGNCTAAGGTNAATCANGACCTTGACCAAATTAATCAAGACAGTTCACAACAAACAAAATAAATCATGACAAAGTACAGAGAATCAAAAGCTGCGTTAACTTCCAAAACGTANGANAGAAANGAAATGGAAGGTTCNACNGAGAACATTTACGAAGCGCTTTCAATTATCGCTAAACGTTCCAATCAAATCAATTTGGACATCAAAAAAGAACTGCACGAAAAGTTAGATGAATTTGCTACTCATAACGANAGTTTGGANGAGATTTTTGAAAACAAAGAGCAAATTGAGGTGTCGCGTTTTTATGAGCGTTTACCAAANCCTCACGCAATGGCGATNGAAGAGTGGTTAAATGATAAAATTTACCACAGACNTACCGACGAACCCAAAATCTAATACATGAGTTTNTTGAGTNGCAAAAAGATAGTACTCGGTATTACNGGGGGTATTGCTGCTTACAAAACTCCATTATTGGTTAGAGCGCTAATACAACAAGCTGCAGAGGTAAAGGTTGTCATGACTCCNTCATCCAAAGATTTTGTCAGTCCATTAACGCTATCCACACTATCAAAAAATCCAGTTTTATCGACTTTTACTGCAGAGGATAAAGACAATCCCGTCTGGAACGATCATGTTGAACTNGGGCAATGGGCTGATCTGTTATTAGTTGCNCCAGCAACAGCCAATACGCTCTCCTCTATGGTGCACGGCAGATGCAATAATCTTCTTTTAGCAGTCTATCTATCCGCAAAATGTCCAGTANTCATTGCCCCGGCCATGGATTTGGATATGTATGCCCATCCGTCAACACANGAAAATATAAACACTTTAAAATCCTATGGAAATCNTGTACTTGACGTAGGAGAAGGGTTTTTAGCCAGTGGGCTTGAAGGAAAAGGCAGAATGTTGGAGCCAGAAGAAATCGTGTCTGAAATTGTATCCTTTTTTAACCCAANGCTGGAACTCAAGGGTAAAAAAGTTCTAATAACAGCCGGTCCTACCCATGAAGCTATAGATCCTGTTCGTTTTATNGGCAATCATTCTTCNGGNAAGATGGGTTATGCTTTAGCNGANGTTGCACTTAAGATGGGAGCATCAGTAACTCTTGTCTCAGGACCCAGTGCTGAAAAAATAAATCACCCTTCATTAAAATTAATTAAGGTGGTGAGTGCAGAAGAAATGTTGACCGCTGTTCAAGAATTTTATGATTCGACAGATATTGCCATAGCTGCAGCAGCAGTAGCTGATTTTAAGCCAANAAAAACAGNCTCTAANAAGCTAAAAAAAGAGAACGGTTTAGCTCATATTTCACTCGTCCCTACNGTTGACATATTATCCTATATGGGAGAGAATAAAAAGAAGCAAAAACTCATCGGTTTTGCTCTTGAAACTGAAAATGAACTTGANCATGCNAAAGGAAAANTAAGTCGTAAAAACTTAGACGGTATTGTANTGAATTCACTTCAAGATGCTGATGCAGGATTCTCGGTTTCGACAAATAAAATAANCTTCATTCACGCTGATTTTAAAGCTGAATCGTATCCGTTACAATCCAAACTTGAATGTGCCCAAAGAATATTTGAACAAATCTTAACCCTATGAAAAACTTAGTTACCCTATTTGTCTTTCTCCTCTCCATCTACTCAGCTAGCGCTCAAGAATTAAATGCCCAGGTTATTGTAAATTCTGATTTAGTCAACCAAACCAATCAGCAAATATTCAAAACCTTGGAACGTTCCTTAAATGAGTTTTTAAATACTCAGGTATGGACCAATCAAGACTTACTGCCTCAAGAGAAAATTACTTGTTCCTTTGTATTTAACTTGACTAATTATAGTAACGATCAATTTGAAGCAACCTTACAAGTTCAATCTCAGCGTCCTGTGTTTGATTCTAATTACGATACTCCTGTACTTAATTTTTTAGATCGAGATATCGTTTTCAGCTATCAAGAATTTCAGCCACTCTTTTTTAATGAGTCGAGTTTTGAATCCAATTTGGTTTCTCTTCTTAGTTTTTATGCCTATGTCATTATCGGTTTGGATGCAGACACTTTTATTAAAAATGGGGGAAGTGTATATTACGAACAGGCACTTCAGGTCGTCAATTTAGCACAAGTAACTTCACGAAAGGGATGGAAACCTTCTGACGGTACTAGAAATCGTTTTTGGATCATAGATAATCTCAGAGCAAATACTTTTAGAGAATACCGACAAGCACTTTACGCATATCACAGAGCTGGCTTAGATCAAATGACCACCAAACCTTTGGAGGGTAAGGAAGCTATTATGAAAGCCATTCAGCAGTTAGAGCCTTTGTTTCTGCGAAGACCCAATGCCTTTTTACTTCAAATTTTTTTTGATGCCAAAGTTGAAGAGATTGTGAATTTATTTCAAGAAGGCCCTAAAGTTAACTTTAAGGAAACAGAAGCAGTACTTAAAAAAATCGCACCTTTTTTTGGGTCTAGATGGAAACAAATTAAGGCTTGATTTTTTTATTATTCCTATCTTTATTTCTTTAAAATAATTATTCCTAAAGCCTTGTTAAAACAGCTTACAATAAAAAACTTTGCACTCATTGAAGAGCTGGAAGCTTCTTTTTCTTCTGGCATGACCTGTATTACAGGTGAGACAGGGGCAGGGAAATCAATTTTACTTGGGGGGCTGTCTCTTGTTTTAGGTAAAAGAGCTGATTTATCTTCACTTCTTGACCCCAGTAAGAAGTGTGTTGTAGAGGCTTCATTCCAAATACAAGAATACAATTTAGAACCCCTTTTTGAGGCTTTGGACGTCGACTATGACGACTACACTGTGTTGCGTCGTGAAATTTTACCACAAGGGAAATCCCGTGCATTTATCAATGACACTCCGGTGAACCTAAGTATTTTGGAACAAATAAGTCTGCATTTGATTGATTTACATTCGCAAAATGATACGGTTAGTTTGCTTCAAAACGAATATCAATTTCAGCTCCTTGATGCATTGGCAAATAATAAAGAAACCCTCAGTAAGTATAAAAGAACACNTGAGGAGTATAAAAGTATATCGGAGTCTTACCAACAGCTTAAATTGGATGCGGAAAATGCAAAAGCATCTTATGAATTGGATGATTTTTTATATCAAGAGGTTCTCAAATTAAATTTGAAAGAAGGTATGCAAGAAGACTTGGAGCAGAAGCACAGTGCACTCTCCAATGTAGACTACCTTCAAACTACCTTGGCCGAAGGGATTCGAATTATGGAAACGGAAGCGGTAGGTCTTTTGGACCAGTTGTTAAAATTGAGAAGTCTCGCTTCTAGTCTGGCAGATAAAGCAGATCAATTTACTCCCATGGAAGAGCGATTTAGCACCATTTTAGCGGAAGCAGAAGACCTTTTAAGCGAATGTAAATTTCAATTCGAAAACCTGGAGTCTAACCCAGAAGAATTAGAAAAACTCGAAANTAAGCTTGATGAACTGNACAGTCAAATGCAAAAACACAAGGTGAATTCTATTTNGGATCTGATCACCGTCCAGTCNCAGTTGGAAGTTCGTTTAAACAGGTCACTAAACATGGATGANGAGTTGAACAAACTTTTAANAAAGCAAAGTCAACTTGAAAAATCTATGNCTAGCTTNGCTGCTCAGCTTACCAAAACGAGAAAAGNGGCCGTGCAAATTCTCGAAAATGAGTTGGGTGACTTGGTTTCGCGTATGGGAATGAATGAGGCTGAATTTAAAATAGATTTAGAGCCCTCAACTACTTTTCTGAGTAATGGTTTAGATCACTTGCACTTTAGATTCAAATCCAATAAAGGCAGCAATTTTAAACCNCTAAAGAAAATTGTTTCAGGAGGGGAATTGTCACGAATTATGCTTGCAGTCAAAGCAATTTTATCGAGCTATATCAAACTNCCAACACTNATTTTTGATGANATAGACACAGGCGTTTCTGGAAAAATATCCGATAGTATTGCCGAGCTTATGNTTGCCATGGGGCAAAAACTTCAAGTCATTAATATCACCCACCTTCCTCAGGTAGCTGCAAAAAGTCATTACCATTTTAAAGTTTTTAAGCANGAACTTGACAANAAGACGCTAACCACTTTAGTTCCCTTGGACAAAGAAGCTCGAATTGAGGAAATTGCAATGATGCTTTCAGGAAATCAAGTCTCNTCAACTGCCATTGCCCACGCCAAGCAATTGATGAATTAAATGTATCTTTGAACTTTAATNTTTACNCATGTCACATAAAATTTTAGAAGGAAAAAAAGGAATAATTTTCGGTGCTTTAGACGATCAATCNATTGCNTGGAAAACAGCAGAATCTGTTGCAGATGCAGGAGGTAGTTTTGTACTTACAAATGCTCCAGTTGCATTGCGAATGGGAACAATAAATGCATTGGCTGAAAAAACNGCCTCTCAAGTAATTCCAGCAGATGCAACCAATAAAGATGATTTAAATCACTTAATCGNTCAAGCCCAGGAAATCTTGGGAGGAAAATTAGATTTTGTTTTGCATTCCATAGGAATGTCTGTCAACGTTCGAAAAGGAAAACACTATACTGATCTAAATCACGATTGGATGACCAAAGGGTGGGATGTNTCTGCAGTGTCCTTTCATAAATTAATGCAGNGTTTATATNAAAAAGATGCNATGAATGAGTGGGGGAGTATAGTTGCCCTTTCTTATGTTGCAGCTCAAAGAACATTCCCCAATTACAACGATATGGCAGATAATAAAGCCTATTTAGAATCCATCGCAAGAAGCTTTGGATACTTCTTTGGAAAAGACAAAAAAGTTCGAGTAAATACGATTTCTCAATCACCTACGCTTACAACAGCGGGGAAGGGCGTAGCAGGTTTGGATGGTTTTTTAAATTACGCTGAAAAAATGTCTCCACTAGGAAATGCAACTGCAAAAGAATGTGCAGATTATACGGTTTCACTTTTCTCTGATTATACCAAAAAAGTAACTCTTCAGAATTTGTATCANGACGGTGGATTTTCAAATGTAGGNGTGAGTCAGGAAATCATAGATGAGTTAACACCAAAANCCTAGCGCAGCTAAANGTAGATGTTTCAAAATGTCGACACAAAAAANAGGAATTGAAAGTATTTTAAAAAAACTTCCAAACAAAAGTCGTTTTCGATTCTTCTTACTGTTTGTTGCCATTTCTTTCGCCTTTTGGGCGAGTACCAAACTTTCAAAAGAATATCAGTTAGNGCANCCTTTTACCCTNGTATGGGAAGAGGTTCCAAAGGGNGTTGTATTAAACGATAAGCCGTCTCAAATCAAAGNGACTCTGAATGCCAGTGGCGTGGAAATTCTTTGGTATCGATTGTTTAAAAACAAACTGTCAATATCATTAAAAGATGTTGATTTTACTCCAGAGGACCAAATTATAAATATGGAGGAGCGCTTTTTTGATATTCAGCAACAGCTCTTTGGTGGGACACAATTATTGCAAATTTCTCCAAGCTTGTTTCCCCTTCAGTACAGCAAAATGGCTTCAAAAAAACTTCCTGTACTCACCAATCTAGATATAAATTTCCGGCCAGGTTATTTGGGAGAGGAGCGCTTGCAAATTACCCCAGATAGTGTTGTGGTTAGGGGACCTAAAAACATGCTTGACACCCTAGTCCATATCAATACTGAGGAATTTAAACTATTGGATGTCCATGAAAACATCAATCAACAAATTGAATTAGAGCGTTTAGAAGGACTTGTATTTGAGGTTGAGAGTATTCAGCTCTTTTGGCCTGTATTGCCATATTCCGAAAAGAGTTTAACAATTCCCATTGAGGTAGTTAATATACCAGTTGGGGTTAAAGTCAAACTTTTTCCCCCTGAAGCTAATTTGAGAGCCACCTTGCCCTTATCGCTTCTCAATGCGGTTAAATCCAGTGATTTTTCTCTGGTGGTCGATTATGAAAACATACGAGAGGGACCGGCTGATGCAATGGAGTTGAAATTAACGAAACAACCCCCCTCAGTTAAAAAAGTGATTTGGGAACCTCTTAGTGTAAATTATTTGATAAGAAGATGAAGATCATTGGCTTAACAGGAGGCATTGGAAGCGGTAAATCAAGTTTACTCCCCTGGTTTAAATCCAAGGGAATTCCTTGTTTTGAATCAGACAAGGTCGGGAAGCAGTTGCTCAATGGTCCATTAAAGCAGAAAATCATCGATTGTTTTGGCCCCGAATTCTATCAAAATGATACGCTTGATACCAAGATGATGGCCCAACGTGTATTCCGAGATAAAGAGGCCTTGGAAAAACTTAATAATCTCGTTCATCCAGCGGTGAGCCATGCTTTTAATGATTTTATTGAAAAGAATAAAAATGCTCCAATCTTAGTTAAAGAAGCTGCAATATTATTTGAAACAGGGGCTTATAAAGACTGTGATTTTGTAATTTTAGTATGTGCTCCTATAGAAAAACGGATTACTAGAGTTACTCAAAGAGATGGAGTAAAAAGGGCTGAAGTATTAGCTCGGATGGCAAAACAATGGACGGACGATAAAAAAAGACCCTTGGCTGATTTTGTGATTGAAAACGACAGTCTGGAAGAGGCCATCCAACAACTTGAGGCAATTCACACAAAGCTGTTAGTATAAATAAAGGATTAACATACTATTGGCATTTTTTTTGATCAAAAAAAAGGAAATTTGTTTCTGTCAAATTTAAGCGAGATATTCGTCTTAAAATCTAATCAAATGTTTTTATGAAAAAAACATTATTTATTTCCCTTGTGAGTTTTATGATCATCTCAATTCTAGGAATTGTAGGGCTACAGGGGTATTGGATTTACTCAGCTTGGGAAGATAAAGAAGAAGAGTTTTCATTGGCTGTACAGCAATCCCTTCAGTTGGCTGCCGACGAAATCCAAGAGCGTGAGCTATCGGATTATATTCAGGCCTACGAAAATTTAATTGATTCCCTTGAAACTCCTGACAACGCTAGCTTTGCAAATGTATTCCTCTTTTTAGATGAAGATAAACCTAACAATTTGCTGTCCTACTATGCTTACGGTATTCTAGAAGAAGATTATCAAATTACACCTTATTTAGACCCTAAACTAGGTGATACAATTGATGTGGTGACTGATGTAAAGCAAGTGAAAAATACCACCATCATTAATGAAAATGATGTTTTTGATAGAGAAAATAATATAGCCACTTCAATTGAAAAAATTAAAACAATNGAACGGATGAATGTCAATAATCAGCGCATCCGAAGNATTTTTAAAGACTATACCTCCAATACTCCAATCCACAAAAGATTAAACTCTCAAGAATTGGATTTTGTTCTCAAGCGTCAATTTGATTCTAAAAACATCATTACTCCCTATGAGTTTGGNATTTACGACGACGGATTAGCTACAAAAATTAAATCAAATAACTATTTGGAAGAACAGCAGGGTTTTAAATACTCAACTCCAATTTTTATGGATCAGAANGGTTTAGGNCGTTATGAATTGGTAGTTTCTTTTCCTGAAAAAGACCANTATGTTTTCTCCTCCATTATTGGANTTGGAGGTTTGACNTTATTTTTGACCCTTTTTATTGTATTAGTTTCTTCTAGTGCATTGTATCAAATCATTCAACAGAAGAAAATCTCAGAGATAAAAACCGACTTCATCAACAATATGTCGCATGAATTTAAAACTCCAATAGCGACTATTANCTTAGCTTTAGACGCCATTTCAAATCCCAAGACAAAGTCAATACCTGAAAAAGTTGAGCGNTATGTGAGTATGATACGGGAGGAAAACAGTCGTATGCTGACCCAAGTNGAAAACGTTTTGAGAATTTCTCAGTTGGAACGCAGCAGCAATCCAATTAAAATGTCTAAAGTGGATTTGCATTCTATCATANACGANGCGATTAGNCACATTGAATTGATCTTAAATGATAAATCGGGCTCTTTAANAAAAAAGTTTAAGGCTACTGATGTTGAGGTTTTAGGAAATAAAAGTCATTTGACAAANATTACTGTAAACCTTCTTGACAATGCNCTAAAGTACTGTGAAAGNACTCCTAAAATANTTGTAGAAACTTTTAATGAANACGATNACTTTGTTTTTAAAGTATCGGATAATGGCTTAGGAATGAGTNCTGTGGTTCAAAAGAAAATTTTCGATAAATTTTATCGAGCNACTTCNGGTAACATTCACAANGTAAAAGGTCACGGTCTAGGTTTNGCTTATGTCAAAAAAATNGTTGACATTCACAAAGGAGAAATAAAATTAGAAAGTAAAGAAAACCATGGAACGACATTNGAAATAAAGCTTCCTTTAGAGTAAATTTTAATAATAATGCCTCATTTATAGAATATGAAAAACGACAATAAGAAAATTTTAATCGTTGAAGACGATTCAAATTTCGGTAACATTTTAAAAGAATANCTAAGTTTGAATGATTACAACATTACGCTAGCCAAAAATGGTATAGAGGGCTTTGAAAAGTTTAGAAAAGAAGAGTTTGACCTCTGTATATTAGATGTGATGATGCCTTACAAAGATGGCTTTACATTAGCCAAAGAAATCCGTGAGGTGAATGATANAGTACCAATATTNTTTTTATCAGCNAAGCANTTAAANGAAGATGTTTTAAAAGGCTTTAAGCTNGGAGCAGACGATTACTTGACAAAACCTTTTGATTCCGAAGTATTGCTTGCAAAAATCAAAGCAATTTTAAATCGCAGTAAAGGACCTAGTGCACCAGAGAACGATACCTTTGAGTTTACTTTCAGTGATTTTTCCTTTAATTCAAAACTTCGTTTTTTAACCTATAAAAATGAAGATGCTGTTAAATTATCCCCGAAGGAAAANCAATTGTTACGTTTGTTAGTAATTCATCTCAACGATTTGTTACCCCGTGAGGAAGCTTTGAACAAGATTTGGCGCGACGATAATTATTTTACTTCTAGAAGTATGGATGTCTATATCGCTAAGCTAAGGAAGTATTTAAGTGCAGATGAAAAAGTTCAAATCCTTAATATTCACGGTGAAGGATTCCGTCTGGTGGTCANCTGAGATTTCTTGGATGGNATTGCTCCATAACTTTTTTGAGATGAAGGCTGTCTAAATGGGTGTAAACTTCAGTGGTGGTAATGCTTTCATGCCCCATTAATACTTGAATGGTTCTCAAATCTGCACCGTTTTCTAAAAGATGTGTCGCAAAAGAATGCCTAAAGGTGTGTGGTCCGATTTGCTTTTGAATAGAGGTTTCATTAGCCAGACGTTTTATAATCGTAAATATCATTTGTCGTGTCAAAGCNCTTCCATTNCTGTTGAGAAAGACANTGTCNTGATGCGCNAGATTAATTTTTTGAAGATTTCTNACCTTGTNAATATAGAGCTCTAGGTGTTTTTTCGAGTGGCTTCCCATAGGGANAAGTCGTTGTTTGTTTCCTTTACCCGTNACACGAATCATTTCTTCTTTAAAAAAGAGATTGGACAAGCTCAGTTGGGTAAGTTCAGACACCCNTAATCCACTACCGTAAAGGGTTTCCAGTATAGCCCTATTCCGATGNCCTTGAGGATGTCCTAAATCAATAGCATTCATTAGAAGGTCAATTTCTTGAATACTCAANACATCGGGTAATTTTCGGCCGAGTTTGGGTGTTTCGATAAGATCAGTAGGATTGGTNTTACGGTAGGATTCAAAAATTANATAATCAAAAAANCTTCTTAGTCCAGCAATGCGTCTTGCCTGAGTATGTGGACTCATGANTTTCGCTGTTTCGTATATGAATTTTTGNACGGTTTCCCGGGAGCAGTCTAGAGGACCTTCTTCACTTTCAATTTGACCTAAAAAAGCTAAGAATGATTTGATATCAAGCGCATAATTCAGTATTGAATTTTCGGATAAGCCCCGTTCAATTTGAAGATACATTTGATAATCTGCGAGCGCTTCGATCCAATTCACTTTAGTGCTTTTAGGGGATTCAACTGAATTTCTATACTTTTACTAAAATAATAAAAATGAAGATCAGTATTATTAATGGGCCTAATTTAAATTTGCTAGGGACTAGAGAGCCAGGAGTATATGGTAATCAGACTTTTGAGGAATATTTTAATACGCTCAAGGATAAATTTCCTGAGGTTCATTTTGATTATTTCCAATCCAATGTAGAGGGCGAATTAATTAACCAACTCCATGAGGTAGGTTTTTCAGCAGATGCGATACTTTTAAACGCAGGAGCATACACCCATACCTCTGTTGCCATAGGCGATGCTATAAAGGGTATTGATTCACCAGTTATTGAACTGCATATTTCCAATACATTCGCTAGGGAAGACTTTAGACACACCTCTTACATTACTCCAGTAGCTAAAGGGCTTATCATCGGNTTTGGATTAGATTCTTATCGCCTTGGAGTAGAAAGTGTTCTTGGTTAAAAAATCCTTTTTAAACAGTTTAACCTTTCTAATTAACAGCGTTTAATCATTCATTTGAAAGGGTAATTTTTGTATTTTGGGTAAAAACAGAACTTAAACTTATGAAACAATTTTTTACAATTTTAGTAACTCTGCTGCTCTGTTTGCCTAACCAAGCTGATGCGCAAAGAAAAAACAGAAAAAAAGCTGANGCAAAGCCAGCTGAAGTGTCTTTAGATGCTTTTTCATTCAGAAATGTGGGTCCAGCCTTTTTATCTGGACGTATTGCAGACATTGCTGTTCACCCCAATAATGAAAGTGTTTGGTATGTTGCAGTAGGATCTGGAGGTGTTTGGAAAACCGAAAATGCCGGAACTACNTGGACTCCAATTTTTGATGATCAATCAACCTATACTACGGGTTGTGTTGCAATNGACCCTTCCAATCCAGAGATCGTTTGGGTAGGAAGCGGTGAAAATGTCGGTGGTCGTCACGTTGCTTATGGTGATGGAGTTTATAGAAGTATGAATGGTGGAAAAACATGGGACAATATGGGCCTTAAAAACTCAGAGCATATTTCTGAAATCATTGTTCATCCTGATAATTCCGATGTGGTTTGGGTTGCCTCCCAAGGTCCTCTTTGGAGTAAAGGAGGAGAGCGAGGTTTATACAAAACTACAAATGGTGGTAAATCGTGGAATAGAGTTTTAGGAAACGATGAGTGGACAGGAGTAACCGATATTATGATAGACCCCAGAAACCCAAGAATAATATATGCTGCCACTTGGGATAGACACCGAACAGTTGCTGCCCTAATGGGTGGAGGACCAGGGACAGCCATTTATCGATCAGATGATGGTGGTGATAATTGGATCAAGCTTTCAAACGGTCTTCCAAAATCAAATATGGGTAAGATTGGAATTACAATTTCACCACAAAATCCAGACGTGGTCTATGCTGCCATAGAATTAGATCGTACCAAGGGAGCAGTCTACCGCTCTGAAGATCGAGGGGCATCATGGAAAAAAATGTCGAACACTGTTTCAGGCGGAACAGGACCGCATTACTATCAAGAACTTTATGCCAGTCCACATAAGTTTGACCGTCTATACCTTATGAATGTNAGAGTACTTACCTCTGAAGATGGCGGTAAAACTTTTGTTCAACTCAAAGAACAAGATAAACATTCAGACAATCATGCCATCGTATTTAAAAAGGACGACCCCAACTACATCATGCTAGGAACTGACGCTGGTATATACGAGAGTTTTGATTTAGCGGAGACCTGGCGTTATATCAAAAACTTACCCTTAACACAGTTTTACAAGGTAGCAGTAAATAATGCAGAACCCTTTTATCACATTTTTGGAGGTACTCAGGATAACGGTTCGGCAGGGGGTCCTTCCGCCACTGACGAAAGACAAGGAATAGCNAATAAGCATTGGTATAAAACGCTCTTCGCAGACGGCCATCAATCCGCTACAGATCCCGTTTATAACGACATTATTTACGCTGAAACACAGCAAGGAGGCTTGCATAGAATTGATTTAACAACTGGTGAGCAAATATCAATTCAGCCACAAGCTGCTGAGGGGGAACCCCATGAGCGTTTCAATTGGGATGCCCCTATTTTGGTAAGTCCTCACAATCCCTCACGATTGTATTTTGCTTCTTACAGAGTGTGGAAGTCAGAGTCAAGAGGAGACGACTGGGAAGCCATCTCTGGTGATTTAACACGTAACGAAGACCGAATCACTTTGCCAATAATGGGTCGTCAGCAGAGCTGGGACAATGCTTGGGATGTAGGAGCCATGTCAAATTACAATACCATTACCTCTTTGGCAGAATCTCCTGTACAAGAAGGTTTACTGTATGCCGGTACTGACGACGGTTTTATCCAAGTAACAGAAAACGGCGGGGACACTTGGAAGCAAATAGCAGTTACTGCGCTCGGNCTACCCGAGCGTTCTTTTGTCAATGACATCAAAGCAGATTTATTTGATGCCAATACGGTCTACGTAGCATTAGACAATCATAAAGAAGGTGATTACAGTCCTTACCTATTTAAAAGTACAGATAAGGGAATGACTTGGAAATCAATCAGTTCAAANATTCCGGACCGCACTCTAGTATGGCGTNTGGTNCAAGATCCGGTTAAGGCNAATCTTCTTTTCGCAGCAACTGAATATGGAATTTACACTTCCTTAAATGGTGGANCTTCATGGCAAAAACTTCCNGGGACTCCCACCATATCGTTTAGAGATCTTACTATTCAANAACGAGAAAATGATTTGGTCGCTGCCTCATTTGGGCGTGGATTTTTTGTTTTAGATGATTACAGTGCATTGAGAGAATTTACTNCTGATAATTTGAATAAAGAAGGTAAACTCTTTNAACCAAGACCCGCAAAATGGTTTGTACAAAGAAGNAATGTGGGGAATACGGGCGCAGATTACTACTTTGCAAAAAACCCTGAATACGGTGCAGTATTTACCTATCACCTTTCTAAAGAATACAAAACGCATAAGTCACAGCGTCAAAAACGTGAAAAAGAGCTGAATAAGGCAGGTAAAAATGTTCCATTCACAGGTTGGGATGCGCTAGATGCTGAAAAGCAAGAAATGTCTGCTCAAGTGATTTTGACCATCGAAGATCAGCAAGGAAATGTAATTAATAAAGTCAAGACAAAAGCCTCTAAGGGTAGTCATAGAATCGCATGGAATTTAGAGCATTTTAATCCATTTGCAATTTCAATGAATGGCCGATCAAGAAGAGGTGGTGGAGCTTTAGCGACCCCTGGTACTTATCAAGCTACTCTTTATCTCCAAAAAGACGGTACAGTAACTAAACTTGATGGTCCGATTCGCTTTGAAGTAAAACCCATAAGAGAGGGGGTTCTTAAAGGAGCAAGCTATGCGGAATACAACGCTTTCCGTACTGATTTGACCTCTTTTATTCAGCAGATCAGTGAAGTTCAAGATGAATTTGGACAAAGCAAGAAAAAGCTCAATGCGTTAAGTACTTCGGTTGACCGTTCTCAGCTCGCTCCAGGTTCTTTAGAACCCAAACTCGCCAACTTAAAAGCTGCTATAGCTGCAGTTGATACAATGCTTGAAGGAAGCCCTTCTAGAGAAGAGATAGGAGAGCGTAATCCTTCTGGAGTTCAGAGGTATTTATACAATGCCTTCGATGGGATGGATCATTCTTATGGACCAACGGCCTTACACAAGAAAAGTCTTGAAATTGCAAAAAGTATGCTTTTAAAAGTGGAAACCGCAGTAGATAAAATAGTTAATTCGATGATCAAGGAAATAGAAGAAGCTTTAAAAGCGGCTGACGCTCCTTATATAGCAAATTAGCCATCAGCATACTATATTAAAAAGACCGCTCAATGCGGTCTTTTTTGTTTTATATTGGAGGCAAGGTGGGGGATAACTCAAAACATTCCAAATGGAAGAAAGGTATCGCAGCCAAAAGATGATCGAAGATGTCTGAAGAAATACCTTCGTAGTTGGTCCAAACCTTGTCTTTGCTGAATGCGTAAATTTCTAAAGGAACCCCTTGTGCAGTTGGAGCTAACTGACGACACATTACTGTCATGTTTTGGTTGATTTGATCGTGTGTCTGTAGGTAAGCTTGAGTATAGTATCTAAAAAGTCCTAAGTTGGTAAAGTTTCTTCCATTGATCAGTAGACTTTTATCTTTTTTTTGACAAGTATTGGAGGCTTCAATTTCTTTCTGACGTTCCTCAACTAAGAGAGCTATACGATCAATTTTCTTCAACTCTGAAATTTCGTCAGGCTTCAAAAAACGAATACTAGTAGATTTTATCAATAAAGATTTTTTAATCCTTCTACCTGAAGATTCGCTCATCCCTCTCCAGTTGATAAATGAATCAGAGATTAACTTATAGGTAGGGATGGAGGTAATGGTTTTGTCAAAATTTTGAACCTGTACAGTAGAAAGACTGATTGAAATAACATCGCCGTCTGCATTACTGTTTGGCATACTGATCCAGTCTCCAATTCGTACGGTGTCGTTTACCGTAATCTGCACACTGGCGACAAAACCGAGTATGGTGTCTTTAAAAATAAACAACAAAACCGCCGAAAGTGCACCAAGTGTGGTTAAAAAAGATCCAATATCCTTACCTGTAAGTACCGATAGAATTAAAATCCCCCCTACAAACAATAAAAAAATCATGAATACCTGTAGGTAACTGTCCAAAGGTTTGTCTTTAAATGAGGCTAGTGTTTTGAGATAGTCGTTTACCGATTTTAATACTGCTCGAATTAAGGCAATGATCAATACAATAAGCAGTGACTCAGTGATATTCTGCACAAAAGCCGCAAAGTCTTGACTGATGTCTGTAAAAAGAGTCGGTATAGTCTCATAGTAAAGAAAGAGTACTGGAAGGTAGGAAAGGACTTTTGGAACTTTGTTCTGAATAAGAATATCGTCAAATTTAGACGCTGTACTCCTCGCAAACTTGATAAAAAAACCAGCAATGACTTTTCTTGTAATCCAGTAAATAATACGCCCTATTACTAGAAATAAAATAAACAATAAAGTCAATGCAAAACCGCTGGACCAAAATTCAGAAAGGCCTCTATCGCTGAATAATTCTGCCATAATGGATTTAAGATCTAAAATATTCATGAATTTAATTTTGAAATAAAATTACATTTAACTTTTTACTTTACTGTATTTGATCTCCAATTTCGATTATGGCATTAGCCAGTTCCACAAAGTCTTGCTGTTTGGTATCTGGATTCATCAGTACTGTTCTTAAAAAACGTTTTCCTTGAACTACACATGAAGTAATATAGAAAGTACCGCTATTGATCAATTCATAACGCAAGGCAAGTTGATTTTGATCACTTAACTGATCAGGGCGAAATTGAAAACATAAGATGTTGGATTCAGGAGGATAGGGACAATAAAAGTTTTCTAAACTATTGAGGTAGTTGTAAAGATCACGTGCCTGCTGAAAACTGTGCTCTATAAATGTTGTCATCGCGTCTTCTCCTTGAAGTGCAAAGCTCCAAAACAGCTTGGTACCTAAAGCCGATTTTGTGCATTCAACAGTAAAGGGCATGGAGTCCATACCGATTACTTCATTTTCATGAAAAACATAGCTTCCTTTTTGACGAAAGTTATTCCATTGGTGCTCCTGATTTTTAAAAAGAACAGCGGTGCAAAGTGCGGGTACTTGTAGCATTTTATGTGCATCCCAGATAAGGCTATCAGCTCTTTCTATACCACTAACTTTACTTTTTTCTGTTTTAGAGAGAAGTGCAACTGCTCCATGGGCTCCATCGACATGAAACCACAATTTGTGCTTTTTACAGAAATCAGCCATCTCATCTAAAGGGTCAAATAGTCCTGAGGAAGTAGCGCAAGCATTGGCTACAACCGCCATGACACGTTTGTTTTCTTTCTTTACGTGTTTTAAAACGGGTTCTAAATGCTCGGTTAGAATCACTTCATTAGCGTCTACAGGTACTGGCACAAACGCATTTTTACCCATCCCCATGATGGACAAGGCACGTGCTATTGAATAATGTGCTGTTGCAGGACCAATCACGACAAGATCGCTTGGATTACCTTCAGTCCACGCCTCTGGTGCTATGGCAGCTCGGGCAGCAGACAAGGCCGTTAAATTGGCCACAGATCCACCATGCGTAAGTACACCACTTCCATTGTTGGGCAGGGTGCTAAAATCGCATAGATGATCTCCTTTAAACCACTTCAGTTTGGAAAGCATCCAATTGATCATAAAGCCTTCAAGTGTTGCTCCTGCTGGACCCATTTCATAGAGTGAGCTTGGGTTGTTAATTGTTCCGTGAATCCAATCGGGAACACCCGAAAGGTCTTGTGGAACCGCTACCTGATGACCCATATACCTTGGATTACTCAAATGATTGGTATGGTCTAAATAAGTTTTGACAAAGTCTTCCAAACTTTTAACATTCTGAAAGCCATTTTTAAAAATAGTATTCAGTTGAAGTTGTTCTGCGATATGTTCAGGGGTTTGCTGGTCAAGTACAACTTCTTTTCCATTTTTACTTTGCTTGAGATAGTCGTTCAAAACTGCTGCTATTCGTTCTTTGGCCTCTAGGAAAGGTAGAGTGGCAGTTTTTTCAGATGTAATATTTTGGATTGCTTCAGGCATGAATATTAGTCTTCAATGTATTCTGGGTCAAATTTAAAGAAAAAACCTGCCCAGATCACTTTTGAAAGCGCATTGATATAGGGCATGAGTAAGATCAAACCAACAGTGATGATGATAAAGTTTTGTATCATGCCTTTTGCCAGACCGAGTAACAGTAGTATTAGGTAGATCGCAATACTGATTCCAACTCCTAAACCATAGGAAACATACATTGAGCCGTAAAAAAAACTAGGCTCAATTTTAAAGTTGAGTTTACAGTAGCGGCAAGAGTCATTGACCTTATTAAAGTGCGATAGTCGGTATGGATTCCCTACAAGAAGGTTTCCTTTTCTACATTGAGGACATTTTAATTTTAGAATTGAGAGTAGCTTTGAGAGCATTAAAAACTTTTTACCAAAATTAATACATTTAAATTTGGACACCTAAGAAAAAAGGTAAGTCAAATGCGAAGTATTATTGTGACCAGGAAGTAGGCTTTCTGTCCCAACGATGGGTTTTAAGTTTAGCGTAAAGTTCTGTATCCATGGGTTTGCCATCACTGCAATTGATGTTTACTATTACATTTTTTTGTTTCCTCATGCCGGGAATGATTGTTCCTACAGATTTATTTTCTAAAATAAACCTCAGAGCCACTGATGCCATGTCAGTATCTTTTGGAATTAGGGGTCTGAGTAGGTCCGCTCTGTCTGCACTGGCATTAAGATTCTCAGGAACAAAATAGGTCCCCCTCCAATCTCCTTCCTGGAAGGTGGTCTCTCGGGTAATGTTACCCGTAAGTGTACCTTCATCAAATGGAACACGGGCTATTACAGCTATGTCGTTAGCATCACAATAGGGAAACAAACTATCTTCGGGAGCTTGATCAAAAATATTGTAGATCACTTGAACAGCGTCGATAAGACCGGTTTCTAGAGTGACAATTCCATTTTCGGGCTCCCAGCGATTCATGCTGATTCCCATGGCTGCGATTTTACCTTCTTTTTTTAAGTCTTCTACAGTACGCTGCCATTCTTCCTGATGCGTCCATCCATCATCCCAGGTATGAAATTGCATCAAGTCTATCTGTTCCCGTCCAATGTTTTTTAGAGTTTTTTCGGTATACGCTTTGATATGAACTGCTGGATAGGATTCTTCAAAAGTATAGTGCGGTTTGGCTGGCCATTTAAAGTTTTTTGGGGGGAGTTTACTCGCAGTATAGAGTTTTTTATCTGGATGACTTTGTAGCAATTTCCCTAAGAGGCGTTCACTATGTCCTTCTCCATAGCCCCAAGCAGTATCAAAGAAATTTACCCCTTTTTCTACCGCTAAATTTAGGGATTCCATGGATTGGATATCATCAGATTCTTTCCATCCTCCCATTCCCCACATGCCGTAGCCTATTTCACTAAGTTGCCAATTTGTTCTTCCAAATCTTCTGTAAATCATAAGTTTATTTGTTTAAAATTGAATTTAGCCAATTTTCTGCATTTTTACTCCAGATGCTATATGTGCCTGTTCTACCTAAACCGTAACCGTGTCCACCGTCAGCAAAAGCATGAATCTCAGCTGGGACGGAAAAAGCCTTCAGCTGTTTTAAGTATTCAAAACTGTTTTCAACTGGAACTGCCAAATCATCTATTGAGTGTATTAATAGGGCAGGAGGTGTATTTTTATCAACTTGGAGTTCATTTGAAAAATAATCCACATCCTTTTGGGATGCCGATTTTCCCAGTAAGTTATTTCTTGACCCTCCATGAGTAATATTCTCTTGAAACGAAATCACAGGATAGACGAGTATGGAAAAGTCAGGACGTGCAGAAACTTCATCCATATGCTCGTAAACCATAGCATCGTAATGTGTAGAAAGTGTAGCTGCCAAATGTCCACCTGCAGAAAAACCCATTACCCCGATTTGATTGGGATTGACACCCCATTTTTTAGCATTTTTACGAATAGTACGCAGTGCTTTTTGTGCATCTTGAAGGGGGCCTACACTTTTATCAATCATTATGCGATCGTCCGGCAGACGGTATTTTAAAACAAATGCCGAGATACCCAAACCATTCAACCATTCAGCAATTTGATAACCTTCATGATCGATAGCAAGTATTTTATAGCCTCCTCCAGGGCAAATGAGTACTGCAGCACCGTTGGCAAGTTTTTTAGAGGGTAAATAAGCTTTTAAAGTTGGTTCTGTTATTTGGTGAAATCTTAATATTTCCTCCGCTGTACCACCAGTAGCGTATTCTTTAACTTCATCGGATTTAATCTGTCCTGGAATACTATTTTCCCAAAGTGGATATTCTTCTTGGGCGTTGGTGAAATATAAAGTAAAAAATACAGCTAAAATAAAATAGGATTTAAGATTCATTTGTTGGGTAATTTTGATTTGAAATAAAGAAATCTAATC